>NZ_JASJVI010000014.1:0-51782 GCF_035019865.1 Cryobacterium sp. 10I5 | reverse complement strand
CCTCACCCTCCCGCGAGAGTACGAAAAGTGCCCTTAAGAAGCGGGTTTAAGGGCCACAAGTGTGCTCTCGCGGTCGTGCGACGACGGTCGTCGCGCGGGCGACGTGGGGGCTACGACGGGCGGGGGGAACGGATGCGCGGAGCAGGCGCTCAGGATTCGGTGACGGTGCCTGCGACGACCTTCCAGTGCCGGTCGGTGTGGACCGTGGCCAGCATCCGCCGGTCGTGGGTGACCAGGAGGAGAGTGCCCTCGTAACTCTCGAGGGCCTGCTCGAGCTGCTCGATCGCGGCGAGGTCGAGGTGGTTCGTCGGCTCGTCGAGGACAAGGAGATTGATGCCGCGGGCCTGGAGCAGGGCGAGGGCCGCGCGGGTGCGCTCCCCCGGCGACAGCTCGCCGACCGGCCGGGTGACGTGGTCGGCCTTGAGCCCGAACTTGGCAAGCAGGGTGCGCACCTCGGCGGTCGACAAGTCGGGCACGAGCTCTTCGAAGCCCTCGGCGAGCGGCCGCGAGCCGAACAGGAGTGATCTGGCCTGGTCGATCTCGCCGATCCGTACGCTCGCTCCGAGGCTCGCCGTGCCACTGTCGGGCGCCGACCGGCCGAGGAGGGCGCCGAGCAGGGTCGTCTTGCCCGCCCCGTTCGGCCCGGTGATTCCGATCCGCTCCCCCGCGTTCACCTGGAGCGACACCGGCCCGAGGGTGAACCCGCCCCTGCGGAACACGGCCTCGTTGAGGGTCGCGACGACCGCGCCCGACCGCGGCGCCTCGCCGATCGTGAAGTCGAGCTGCCACTCCTTGCGCGGTTCCTCGACCTCGTCGAGGCGCTTGATCCGGCTCTCCATCTGCCGCACCTTCTGCGCCTGTTTCTCGCTCGATTCAGCGGATGCCTTCCGCCGGATCTTGTCGTTGTCCGGCGACTTCTTCATCGCGTTGCGCACGCCCTGGCTCGACCACTCCCGCTGCACCCGGGCGCGGCCTACGAGGTCGGCCTTCTTCTCGGCGAACTCCTCGTAGTGTTCGCGCTTGTGCCTCCGGTCGGTTTCGCGCTCCTCGAGGTAGGAGTCGTAGCCGCCGCCGAAGACCCGGTTGGCGCCCTGGGCGAGGTCGAGTTCGAGCACCCGGGTGACGCAGCGGGCCAGGAATTCCCGGTCGTGGCTGACGAGCACGACCCCGCCCCTGAGCCCCTGCACGAACGCCTCGAGGCGTTCGAGGCCGTCGAGGTCGAGGTCGTTGGTCGGCTCGTCGAGGAGCACGACGTCGAAGCGGCTGAGCAGCAGGGCGGCGAGGCCCACCCGGGCGGCCTGGCCACCGGAGAGGGAGGTCATCGCCGCGTCAGCCGCGAGGCTGAGGCCGAGGTCGGCGAGTTGGGCGGGCATCCGCTCGTCAAGGTCGGCGGCGCCGCTTGCGAGCCAGCGGTCGAGCGCTGCTGAGTAGACGTCGCCGGGGTCGCGGTCGTCTGGGCCACCGCCGGCGGCGCCATCGCCGCCGGTGCCATCATCGACGGGCGCCTCACCCGCGAGCAGGGCGGCGGCGGCATCGAGCTCTCGGCTCGCTTCGGCGCACCCGGTTCGGCGGCCGATGTAGTCCGCGATCGATTCGCCGGGCCTGCGGTCCGGTTCCTGCGGCAGCCAGCCGACGAAGGCATCCGCCGGGGAGAGCCCGACGCTGCCGGCCTGAGGGGCGAGTCGGCCGGCGAGCAGCCGCAGCAGCGTCGACTTGCCGGAACCGTTGACCCCGACCACCCCGACGACGTCGCCGGGCGCGACGGTGAGGTCGAGAGAGTCGAAAAGGGTACGGTGCGCGTACCCGCCGGCGAGGCCCTTGGCCACGAGCGTTGCGGTCATTACTCCATGGTCTCATTGCGCCTGTTCTTCCGGCACCGCGTAGCCTGTTACTGCCCCGTGACCGGCACGACGGCAGTTCGAAGGGCTTTCTTGTGGACACCACCCTGCTCCGGCGTTTCGTCACGACCGCCGAGGCCACCAACTGGGGTGCCGCGGCGAAGACCCTCAACATGACCCGGGCCACCCTGCTGATCTCCATCCGCAAACTCGAGGAGGAGGTCGGCGGCGAGCTGTTCGTCACCGTCGACGACGTGCCCACCCTGACAAGCGCCGGTCTCGAGCTGCTCGAGGTCGCGCGTCCCGTGGTGCGGAAGCCCGCAGCACCGGCTGCGCCCCAGAAGCAGAACCAGGCGAAGGCCGGCGGGAAGGCGAAAGCCTCCAAGGGCCAGGGCCGGGCGCCCGCGGTCAAGGGGGCGCCGAAGCCCAAGGGCCGCCGCCAGTCCCGCTGAGCGGCGTGACCGGCCCGCCCGATAGGGTGGTCTCGTCCACCCCGAGGAAGGGCACGATCATCAGAGAACCACGGCGAATCGATTCAGAGTCCGTCCAGCGGATGGCTTCCGCATGAACTGGGTGATCGCCGGGCTGCCCCTGCACCCCCTGCTCGTGCACGCGAGCGTGGTCCTGATCCCGCTGGCCGCCCTCTGCACGATCCTGACCCTGGTCTGGCCGGCCGCCCGGCGGCGGCTCGGAATCGTCACGCCGCTGCTCGCGTTCGCCGCGCTCGGCGCGACCCTGCTGACCGTGCAGGCCGGAGAGGCCCTGGCGCAGATCATCACCCCGACCGCGCTGAGCGGGGCGCACGTCGCCATCGGCGAGACCGTGCGGCCGTGGATCTTCGGGCTGTTCCTCGTGGCTGCGGCCCAGTGGCTCTGGTTCCGCTATTTCGGGACCGGGCAGAAGTACGGCGCCCGAATTCCCTCCGCGGGGACCCGTACGGCCCTGACGGTCGTACTCGCTGTCGCGGTCGCCCTGACGAGCGTCGGATCCGTGGTCTCGGTCGTCGTCGTGGGTGATTCCGGCGCCAGGGCCGTGTGGTCGCCGGTCGTCGACGGCACGAAGTAGGGACTGACGACGGGCCTGGTTCCCAACCTTCTGCGGGGCCTTGACCGCGACTCGCGACGGGTGTACTACGGACGCCGTGAGGGCTCGGACGGGTTCCGGGCATGCCGTCCAAAGGAGGAATCATGGCGTCCTTCACCCTTGACTCTCTGCGTGAACGCGTCCGCGGATCCGTGATCGGACCGGACGATCCGGGGTACGACGACGCGAGAGCCGTCTACAACGGAATGATCGACAAACGTCCGGCCGTCGTGGTCAGGCCCTCGCAGGTCGCCGACGTGATGACGAGCGTCGCCTTCGCCAGGGAACACGAACTGCCCGTCGCTGTTCGCGGCGGAGGGCACAGCGCCCCCGGCTTCGGCACCGTCGACGGTGGCCTCGTCGTTGATTTCACGGCCCAGACCGGTGTTCGGGTCGATCCGGCCACGGAGACAGCACGTTCCGGGCCCGGGGCGACCTGGGCGGACTTCAACCACGCCACCCACGCCTTCGGCCTGGCCACGACCGGCGGCATCATCGGCTCGACGGGCGTGTCCGGGCTCACCCTCGGCGGCGGCATCGGGTACCTCTCCCGGCAATACGGGCTGTCCTGCGACAACCTGCTCTCGGCGGATGTCGTGACCGCGGACGGACGGTTCCTCGTGGCGAGTGAGACCGAGAACGCGGACCTGTTCTGGGCCCTGCGCGGCGGCGGCGGCAACTTCGGAGTCGTCACCTCTCTCGAATTCCGGCTGCACCCGGTCGACACGATCTACGGGGGCCTGGTGATCTACCCCGCTGCGGAGGCCGAGACCGTCGGCCGCTTCTACCGGGACTTCATCGCGAACGCCCCGGAGGAGTTCGGCGTGTTCCTCGGCTTCCACCAGGGACCGCCGGTGCCGTTCCTGCCCGAGCAGTGGCACGGCAAGCCCGTCTGCGTCATCGTCGGCGCCTGGACCGGCCCCCTCGACGAGGGCGAGAAGCGCTGGCAGCCGATCCTCGACGCCGCGCCCGTCGCCGGTTCCTTTGTCGGGCCGCTCCCGTACCCCGTGCTGAACGGCCTGTTCGACCCGATGCTGCCCAAGGGCATGCAGGCGTACTGGAAGGCGGACTTCCTCGCCTCCCTGACCGACGACGCGCTGGGCGTCGCCGTCGACTTCGGCAGCCGGGTGCCGAGCATGGAGTCCGCGAACCACTACTACCCGATCGACGGGGCGGTGCAGCGGGTCGCGCCGGGGGCGACGGCGTTCGCCTACCGGAGCGTTGCCTTCGCGCCGGTCATCGCCGGGATGTGGCACGATCCCGCGGACAATGCGGCGAACATCCGCTGGGTGCGCGAGTACTGGGAGGCGCTGCACCCCTTCGCAGAGCCCGGCGGCTACATCAACTTCATGGACGCCGACGACCAGGGGAGGATCGCGCAGAACTACGGCCCGAACTACGAGCGGCTCGCGGAGGTGAAGGCCGTCTACGACCCGGACAACGTCTTCCGCGTCAACCAGAACATCAGTCCGCGCGTCGATGCCCAGTCTGCCGGCACGGCATCGGGAGGCACCCCGGCACCAGCGGCGCAGCAGGGCGGCGCCACGAGCGACGAGGACTGACGAGTGGTCGCCTGACCTTGACCACGCTGACCCGGGTCAGGCCTTCTTGACCACGCTCGACTTCAGCTGCATCGCACCGACGCCGTCGATCTTGCAGTCGATGTCGTGGTCGCCGACGCCGTCGACCAGGCGGATGCCGCGCACCTTCGTGCCGACCTTCACCACGGTCGAGCTGCCCTTGACCTTGAGGTCCTTGATCACCGTGACGGTGTCGCCGTCCGCGAGAACGGTCCCGAAGGCATCCGTGATCACACGCTCGGCGGATGCCTCACCCGGTTCGACGGTCCCGGTCGCGTCAGAGGCGGCCCACTCGTGCCCGCACAGCGGGCAGACGAGCAGTGCGCCCATCTCGTAGGCGAGGTCGCTGGAACATTCGGGGCACGGGCGCAGGGTATCGGTCACTTCCCCACCGTAGTCGAGCGGGGTCGCGACCCGGTCGGCTAGCGCCAGCTGCCGATGATCAGGCCCATGATCGTGAGGTTGAGCACGTCGCTCGCGACCTCGATCAGCCAGACCCGGAACCCGACCCCGGCGAAGAGCCGGTGCGACAGCGATGAGGCCGCGGCAAGCCCGAGGCCGAGCAGGAAGCCGGTGAGAGCGCCCTGGAGCGGGCCGAAACCGGGAGTGGCCGGCGCGACGAACGAGATCACGACGGCGACGCTCACGGCCTCGACGAACGCGGCGACGGCCGTCGCGCCGAAGACGACGGCCATGTTGCTGCCGGCGCCCGGCACCGCCGCCGGGTCGTTGCCCATCAGCTTCCACCAGACCGGGAAGAACGTCTTCGGGCCGAACCAGATACCGCCCGCGATGAAGGCTGCGACAGTGGCGGCCAGGATGGCGAGCCAGTTGAGGTGGGTCAGGTCCACGATCGTTCCAATCGGTCGTCCGGTACGAAGAACTCGACTGTATCGACAAGCGGACGTCCGCAGCCAGCCGCCGCTCGCGGGACGCCGGCATCGAGCGTCGCCGTAGGGCGAGAATGCCGCAGCGGCGAGGCTAGGCCTTCGTCTTCGCGGCCGCCTTGGCCGCTCGCTTGGTCTCCCGCACCCGCGCGAGCGACTCGGCGTCGACGATGTCGGCAACGGATGCGTGTGAGCCGTCCTGCCCGTACGGCGCCGATGCCTCCTGCCAGCCCGGTGCTGCGAGAGCGAATCGTTTCCCGAGGATCGCCAGGAAGATCTTCGCCTTCTGCTCACCGTAACCGGGCAGCGTCCTGAGCCTGCGCAGGACCTCGGCGCCGTCCGGGGCCCCGGAGGTCCAGATCGCGGCGGCGTCGCCGTTCCAGTCCCTCGCGACGACCTCGGCGAGAGACTGCACCCTTGCGGCCATCGAGCCGGGAAAACGGTGCACGGCCGGCGTCGTCCGGAACACCTCGACGAACGAATCGGAGTCGAACGCCGCGATCGTCGCGGGGTCCAGGGTGCCGATCCGATCCCGGATCTTGGCCGGCCCGGCGAAGGCCGTCTCCATCGGGACCTGCTGGTCCAGGAGCATCCCGACCAGGAGGGCGAACGGGTCCTCGCTGAGGAGCGTGTCTGCGGCGGCGTCGCCGGTGATGTGCAGCGTCATGCGGCCATTGTGGCACCGGGAGCGCAGGCCTGCGCGGAGTGGCCGTGAGCGCCCGCAGGCGCCCCGTGCGCACCCACACCGGCAGCAGCAGGGACCACCGCGCCTGCTGGCGCAGCCCTCGCCTGAAACGGCAGGCGCGGGCCGCCGATTCGGGCGCGGCGGCGACGGTACCCCTCTTGAGGGGCGGGTGCAGTGAGCCGACCGGAGCGGATGCCTCCAGGTTCACGCGCGCGTGTCATACTCCGCGGGTGACGCTCTTCGAATCCGACCACGGCTGGCCTCCGCCTCCAGCGCGGCGACCGCCCCGGTGGCGGCTGCGGGGCATCGCGTTCGGGCTGGTGATCGCGGGCGCCGCCGCCGCGGGATTGGTTCTCACGGCGCTGCCGTCGAATCCGCTTTCCGCGCTCACGTCCTACTCCCTCTCGACGGAGACTGCACAGATCGCCGACCGGATCGGGTTCAGCGATGAAGGGCGTGAGATCTTCCTCGCCACGCACCCGCAGCTCCTCGACAGCAGCGACTTCCGTCGCGTCTGCGACGACAACCCCGATGGGGCACACGGTGGCGACTTTGCCACCGTCGGGTGTTACTACGGGCTCGGAGAGAGCTTCGGAAGGATCGCGATCTTCCGCCCCGGCGACGCCCGGCTGGCCGACCAGATCGTGGTGACGGCCGCGCACGAGTTCCTGCACGCCGCGTACGCCCGGCTCACCTCCGGGGAGCAGGCTCGCCTCGACGCGCTCCTCGACACACGCTGGTCCACTATTGCAGCGGACGACCCAATTCAGGCCAGCGTCGATTCTTCGGTGGGGTCTGCAGCGGAGAACCGGTCCACGGAGGAATTCGCGTATTTCGGTACCGAGATCGCCGATGCGGTCGACCCGGCCCTCGAGGCCTACTACGCCCCGTATTTCCGCGACCGCGGTGCGCTCGTCGCGATCCACGACGCGGACCGCGCCCTCTGGGACGGACTCCAGGCCGGCTACAGTGCGAAAGCGGATGCCCTCGCCGTCCAGGAACAGGCGAACGCTGACGCGAGCGCGCAGTTGCAGGCCGACCGCACACAACTGGCCGCCGACCGCGACGGGTACAACCGGCAGGCCGATGAGTACAACGCTCTCTCCCCGGAGGTCCGCGCCCGCACCTACGTCGCCGACTCCGACGCCACGTCGGGCGGTGAGCCGTACGGCAGCTACCTGGCCGGCAGGCTGGCCGAATTCGCGACGAGGGAGTCAGACCAGTCGCGGCGCCGGAGCGAACTCGACGCGGCCGAAGCCGCGGCCCCGGCGGCGCGGACGGAAGTGGAACGACTGTATGCGGACTTCGAGGCACTCACTGTCGCCGCCGTACCCGCCACATGATGCGGGGCGGTTATTGCCGAAATCCGACCGAGGTGCTCTGATGAGCGAATGAGCGAAACGCCTCTGCCCGTCCTCGCCACGAAGCTCTTCATCCCGTCTCCCCGACCGAACGCCGTCTCCCGCCCTCGTCTCCTCGAGCGTCTGCGGGAGGGGCTCCACTCCGGTCACCGAGCGACCCTGCTCTCCGCGCCGGCCGGATTCGGCAAGACCACGGTGGTGAGCCAGTGGATCGCCGACATCCTGGACGGCGAACCGGACGCTCACGTCGCGTGGCTCTCGCTCGACGCGAGCGACAACGACCCCTCACGATTTCTCACCTACCTCGTCGCGGCACTGCACCGCGCCGATGCCTCGGTCGCAGCGGATGCGTACGCACTTCCGCTGTCGTCGATCGAGGGCACCCTGGGCGCGCTCATCAACGATGTCGCCGCAGCACAGTACCCGATGGTCCTGGTCCTCGATGACTTCCACCTCATCGAGGACGGTACGATCCGCGACGGCCTTGTCTTCCTGATCGATCACCTGCCGCCGAACCTGCACCTGGCCATCATGAGTCGCTCAGACCCCTTGCTGCCGCTGGCCCGGCTGCGCGCTCGGGGTGAGCTGACCGAGCTGCGTGCGGCTGACCTCCGCTTCACCCCCGATGAAGCCGCGGCGTTCCTGAACGAGGTCATGCACCTCGAGCTCTCCCCCGTGCACGTCGCAGCCCTCGAAACCCGGACGGAGGGCTGGATTGCAGGCCTGCAGCTCGCGGCACTGTCCATGCGGGATCGCTCGGACGTCGGCGGGTTCATTGAGGGTTTCACCGGCAGTCACCGGTTCGTGATCGACTACCTCGCCGAAGAAGTGCTGCAGCGCCAGCCCGGGGACGTCCGCGACTTCCTCTTCGATACCGCGATCCTCGGCCGGCTGAGCGCCCCCCTCTGCGACCAGGTCACCGGCCGTTCCGACAGCGGCGAGATGCTCGCATCCCTCGAACGGGACAACCTCTTCGTCGTCCCCCTCGACGACCGGCGCGAGTGGTACCGCTACCACCACCTCTTCGCGGATGTGCTGACGGCCCGCATGCTGGCGGACGGTGCCGAACGGGTGCCGGACCTGCACCGACGCGCCAGCGAGTGGCTCGAGCAGAACGGGCTGCTGGAGGACGCGATCGCTCATGCCCTGGCCGCCGGGGATTTCGGGCGGGCCGCCCGGGTGATCGAGTCGACGGTGCCGGGCGTGCGCAGGAGCAGGCAGGATGCGACCCTGCTCGGCTGGCTCGCGCTGCTTCCCGACGACGTCATCGGCCGCAGGCCCGTTCTGGGCGTCTACCGCGCCTGGTCGCTGCTCGTGTCCGGCCAGGTGGATGCCGTCGAACCCGTGCTGGCGGACGCCGAACGGGCACTCGGAGCGACAACGGACGACGGCACGCCAGCCCACGATTCAACGGCCGGCGAGGAACTTCGGATACTCCCCGTCACGATCGCCCTGTACCGGGCCGCGGTCGCGCAGGCGCGGGGCGACGTCCCGGGAACCCAGGCGCAGGCTCGGCGGGCGTTCGATCTCGCCGGCCCCGACGACCACTTCGGGCGCGGCGCCGCCGCCGGTTTCCTCGGACTGGCGTCCTGGGCCGTCGGCGACCTCGGTGCCGCGGTCGACGCGTTCGGCGAGGTCGCCACGAGCCTCCGTCGGTCGGGCAACCTCGCCGACATGCTCGGAACCACGATCGTCATGGTCGACCTCCTCACCCAGCAGGGGCGGCTGCGGGAGGCCGAGCGCGCCTGCGAGGACGCCCTGCGGCTCGCCGCGGAGCAGGGAGAGCCGGTTCCCCAGTCGACGGCCGACCTGCATGTCGCCGTCAGTGAGCTCCGTCGCGAACGCTCCGACCTGGCCGCGGCCCGGGAACAGCTGTTGATGAGCCAGGCACTCGGCGAGCGGGCGTCACTGCCCGAAAACCGGTATCGCTGGTTCGTGGCGATGTCCCGGATCGACGAGGCGGAGGGACGACTCGACGGCGCCCTGGATGCGCTCGGCGCCGCGGAGCGCCTGTACCGGCCCGGGTTCTTCCCGGAGGTGCGGCCGCTGGGTGCGATGAAGGCCCGGCTGTGGATCAAGCAGGGACGGTTCGATGAGGCCCAGGGCTGGGCAGACGGCCAGGGGCTCGCGACAACGGATGCGCCGAGTTACCTGCGCGAGTTCGAGCACCTCACGCTGGCGAGGCTCTCGATCGCGCGGCACGCGTCCGATCCACAGGCCGGCTCCCTCGATGCCGCTGTGGCCCTGCTCGACCGGCTGCTCTCCGCGGCGGATGCCGGTGGCCGGGCCGGACGGGTGAACGAGATCCTTGTCCTGCAGGCATTGGCGCACTCGGCGGCCGGCCACACCGACCTGGCGCTCCGCCCGCTCGCGCGCGTCCTCGCCCAGGCAGAACCGGAAGGGTACCTGCGACTCTTCGTCGACGAGGGCGAGCCGATGGCGGCGCTGCTCCGCTCGGCGACCGTCGCGGGAATCGCCCCGGGCTATGTCGGCCGCCTCAGCGACGCATTCGTTCACGTCGACGGCCCGCGGGCATCCGCCCGGCCGCTCGCCGAAGCGCTGAGCGAACGGGAACTGCACGTGCTCCGGCTGCTGGCGACCGAGTTGAGCGGGCCGGAGATCGCCCGCGAACTGTACGTCTCCGTGAACACCCTCCGCACCCACACCCGGCACATCTTCGGCAAACTCGAGGTCACCAGCCGGGCGGATGCGATCCGTCGCGCTGGTGAACTCGGCCTCGTCTGACAATCACCACCCCGATCACCACACAGGGTGATGCCCCGTCATCACATGTCTCCCTAGATTCAGGGTGTCTTCAGGTAACCGCCTGGGCCACACAGAGCATCGGAGCCTCCCATGAGCATCACGCCATCCACCCTCACCCGCGCGGCCGCCGGAGCGGCCGCACTCGCCGGGCTCATCTACATCGTCATCCAGTTCATCCACCCCGCCGACGTGGTCGCCTCACTCTCCACCCAGATGTGGATCACGGTGCACGTCCTCAGCTTCGGCATGGCCGTTCTGGCCATGATCGGCCTCACCGGAATCTACCTGCGGCAGGTGCAAAAGTTCGGGCTGCTCGGACTGATCGCGTACCTGATGTTCGGACTCTTCTTCATCCTGCAGGCGTCCTTCAACTTCACCGAAGCCCTCATCGCGCCGCTGGTCGCGACCGCAGCCCCCCAGCTCGCCGTGGACATCGTCGGCCTGTTCGGCCGTTACCCGGCCGTGAACGACCTCGGCCCTCTCGCGGCGCTCCCGCAGGTCGGCGGTCTGCTGTACGTCGTCGGTGCGCTCCTGTTCGGCATCTCCATTTTCCGCGCCCGGGTCCTGTCTCGCGGTGCCGGCATCCTGTTGATCGTCGCAGCGGCCGTGACGCCCATCGCGGGCGCACTTCTCCCGCACGCCCTCGAACGCATGGCCGCCATCCCCATGGGCCTCGCCCTGATCTGGCTCGGATACTCCCTGTGGACGAACCTGCGCACAACGACGGCACCCCAGAAGGTGACCCACACCGGCGCACGCCTCGACACGACGCCGACGGTCTGACCCGGGTTCGCCGGACGACCGAGGAGCAATGACATGAAAAACCCACACGGGGCGCCCCTCGGGCGCGGTGGACTCGACACATATGAGATCCGTCTGCAAGGTCAGCTGGATGCCTGCTGGACCGACTGGTTCGACGGCTTCCGGCTGACCGAAGAGAGCGACGGAACAACAACCCTCACGGGCACGATCGTGGACCAGGCCGCCCTGCACGGGCTGCTGCGACGGGTCGGAGACCTGGGCGCCACGTTGATCTCGGTCAACCTCCTGACGAGAAGTGACCGATGACGAGGGACAAGATCACCCGAGCCGGGCCTACACACGACGCGGCAACATCAGGCCTGTCGACACACGACAGGAAGCCAAAAGGCCTGCCGACGCAAGGCCTGTCGACACACGACACGGCGACACCGGACAGGCCTACTGGCGCCGTTCCCGGCGCGGATCGAACCCGCACGCGGGCGCGGGCTCCCCGGCAGCAATGGCTCGCACCGGCCGCACTGATCCTGCTCAGCCTCATCCCGATTCTCGCCGGAGCCGCACGCCTCACCGAGCTGACGGGGGGCGCCGCCGCCACCGAGGACAACGCACGGTTCCTCGACTCCCCCGTACCCGTCACGACGCACATCGTGAGCGTGACCGTCTTCTGCCTCCTCGGCGCCCTCCAGTTCGTTCCCGCCCTGCGGCGCCGGGCGGGCAGGTGGCACCGCGTGGCGGGACGGATCCTCATCCCCGCCGGCCTGCTCTCCGCGCTGTCCGGCCTGTGGATGGTGGCGTTCTACCCGCACCCGCCCGGTGACGGCATCGCCCTCGGCGTGATTCGGCTCTTCTTCGGGTCTGCGATGGCCGTGAGCCTCCTGCTCGGTATTCGCGCGATCGTGCGCCACGATTTCGTCAGGCACGGCGAGTGGATGACGCGCGCCTATGCGCTCGCCGTCGCCGCCGGCACCCAGGCCCTGCTCCTGATCCCGGGGGCGATCCTTTTCGGGCCCAAGGACGAGCTGTCCCGCGCAGTCCTGATGGGTGCCGCCTGGGTCCTGAACCTCGCGGTCGCCGAGCATCTCATCCTTCGGCGCCGTCGTCGCCGGGGCTAGCCCGCGTCGGCTCACGTCCTTTTCTAAAAGGGTGTCGGGTTGTCGGTTTTGTCGGGTGTGGGTTCGAGGTTCCAGACGTCGACGACCGGGGTCGGCGGTTTGGGTGCGGGTGTGGGTTTCCGGGGTGGTCTCATGTCGGCGGAGGGTTCGACGATGTAGCTGTACCCGGCCGGGGACGTCCACTCGATCCGACCATCACCCAGATGTCTCGGCGACCACCTCGTGTAGCTCTTCACCGCGTGGTGGTACGGGCACAGGTGGGCGAGGTTCATCGCGTCGGTCTCGCCGCCGTGCTGCCACTCGACACTGTGGTCCAGGTCAGACCGTTTCGCGGAGCGGCGGCAGCCGGGGAAGGTGCAGGTTTCATCCCGCACCTCGAGCCATTTCTTGAGCGCGGCCGGGACCTTGTAGGTGTCGCGTCCCATCGAGAGCACGACCCCGGTTTCCGGGTGGGTGAGGAGCCGGGTGAAGCTCGGCGCACCCGCCGCGAGCCGCCGCGCGGTGTCGGGGTCGATGGGTCCGTATCCGGCGAGGTACCCGGGTTCCGCGCTTTTGCCCAGCAGGGTCAGGACGGGAACGGTGACGTTGACCTGCGCGGCCACGCCGGCTCCGAGGCCGTCCGGGGTGACGCCGCCGATCAGGACGTCGGTGAGCACGTCTACGGCGATCTGGGTGAGGGTGCGGGTTTCCTTGGGGCCTTGCAGGGTGAGGGCCACGTCGAGGGTGCGGTGGTAGGCGGCCTGCACTTTCTCGGCGTCCCCGGTCACATACAGGGAGGCCATGCCGTCGTTGAGGGCCTGGAAGACCACGTGCCGGTCCTCGACGCTTTTCTGGTGCCTCGCGGTGATGGTTTCCGGGTGGGTGCGTTCCCGCACCCGGCGGGCCCGGTCGGCGAGTTTTGCCACGGTCAGCACTTCCGCAGCGGGCACGAGGACGCCTTCGAACACCGCGCGGGCCCGGGCGGCCTCCTCCGGATCGTCCCCCATTCGGATACCCCAGGCCTGGTCCATGATCACTTGTGCGTGCCGGTAACTGATCGACCCGGAGGTCAGGGCTTCCCTCGTGGCGGGGAGGTCTTCGGCGAGGGTGCGGCTGGCCTCGATCAGGGTCTCCGCCGTGCGCCGCGGCAACCGGAGCAGCGCCCCGACCTCGCAGGCGAACTCCTCCTTCGTGGCTTCCTCCGGCGACCACAGCGGGCGCCGCCCGCCGGCGCGTTCTGCGGCTTCCGCGCGGGCCCGGCCGACATCGGCCAGCACCCGCTGGGCGGTATAGATCGCGTCGGCCCGGCGAGCGGTGGCCTGATTGATTTCGCGGTCCGCGTCCCGGATCGCGTCATAGAAATCGGCCAAGGACGGCTCCACGAGACCGAGGTGCGGTGGATTCACATTCGGGTCGGGAGGGGTCCCGGGCGGGGGTTCCGAGGTGCTGTCGACCGGGCTGTCCACCGGGCTGTCCACCGGGCTCTCCAGAGGGCTTTCCCGGTGGGGTTCTGAGGTATTTTCAGCTGTCATGCCGGTCACTCTACGGACCACAACCGACATTCCCGGGACATCCACCACCCCACAAGCCACCTGTGGATAACCCGGTCAGAACCACTTTGTTGAGGAGAGGCCGTCACGCAGACCTCCCGCGTCCGAAGCGGCCGCAGCTACGCCGACGCCGATCCGCATCGACGGGTCAAAGACTCAGTACTCGCCCTTGATCACGAAGTACGAGCCCCGAATGACACCGGCCAGCTTCGATTTCTGCCGTGCGAATTTGAAGCGCGACGCCAGTTCTTCGGGCACCTCCATGCCGTCGGCGAGCTTGAACCCGACGGCACGCTTCTGACCATCCTCGATGCCGTACATCACGTTGATCGACAACCCGGACTCATAGAACACGTAAGCCATCCGAATCCCCTCGACTTCGAAGGAGGTCACCTCGAGCGGGCGCGAGGCGATGACGATGTCGCGCTCCTCCGAGAGGATGTAGCTTACCCACTCGAGCACGTCCGGAGCATCGCTCACCGGGCTGACGGTGAAGACGTGGTCGTACTTGTTCCTGAAGTAGCGCGCCTCATTGGCCCGTAGGCCGGCGAGCGCTTCGACCACCGGCGACGACTCAAGTCCGACGGACGATACGTTCACGAAGTCGACAATGTAGGACATGCGGCCCCTCTTCGTTCGTGGTGCCGCCCACGCTAGCGCCGTATCCGCCTTCAGAGTATCGAACTAGCCACAGAGTTCTTTGGCGATGCCGGCCTGCGGCGACACGATGATCTGGCTCACCTTGTCCTCAAGCACCACAAAATGGATCCACTGCCCCTGGCCGCTGGCCAGTACGTACTGGGCGATGAGAGTGCCGGCATCCTGGTACGTGATCGAAGGGTACGCGATCGTGAGCTCGTCGAGCGTGGCACCGATTCCGATTCCCGCACTCGTCCGCGACGACGAGGTGGCGGAGTCAGCAGCATTCTCCCCGGTCTCCACGACGACCTGCTGGATGATGCCATCGCTGCCCTGATCGGCGATGACGAAGCTGGGGGTTCCGGCCTCGGTGAAAGTGACGACCGAACGAGCGGGGCAATCGTCCCAGACGGTTTGGGTGAAGGCGGTCATCGACTCCTTTGTCGAAGTCATGTCGGCCCCAAGCACCAGTGGTCCGACACCGGCGAACCCGATGATCCACGAACTCGGGTCGCTCGGGTTCAGTGGAGCCACCGTTGCGGTCACCGCCGGTGCAAGCGTGGGCTCGATCGTGCTGGCGGTCGAAGCTGCAGAAGCGGTCGGGGCCGGTGACGGCGCATCCGCTTTCTGGCTGGCGCATCCGGACAGCAGGATGGCCAACGCCAGCAGTCCCGCGAGCCGTGCGGTGGTGTACCTGGATGCGTCGTCGAACATGCCGATTCCCCCGAGTCCGTGCTGATCAACCTAGCCAGAAGGCTAGCGCACCCAGAGTCCCGGCCCGTAGAGGCCAAAATTGCGACTGACGTGGGACTTCGACTCTGGCGGCTGGGCACCCGGTTGCACAGTGGAATGAACAGTGGTTCCGTGGTTCCACGGATGCCGGAAACCCCCTCCCATCACCGCAACGACATGCACCATTCGACCTTCGAGAAGAGGAACCCGAACATGAATCTCGATCTTGCCGGAAAGACAGCCGTCGTCACTGGTGCCAGCAAAGGCATCGGACTCGCGGTGACCACCGCGCTCGTCGCCGAGGGAGCGCAGGTGATCGCAGGCTCCCGATCGTCGTCCACCGAACTCGACGCTCTGGGCGACGCTGTCCGATTCGTTGCGGTTGATCTGTCGACCCCGACCGGCCCGGACACGCTGATCGCCGAAGCCGCCGATGGCCTCGATATCCTCGTCAACAACGTCGGTGCGCTCACACCGCGCACCACGGGGTTCCTCGACGTGACCGACGAGGACTGGCTCACCACCCTGAACCTCGATCTGATGGCCGTTGTGCGCACGACCCGCGCGGCCATTCCCCTGCTGATCGAGAGAGGAGGGGGAACCGTGGTCACCATCGCGTCTGTGAACGCCTACCTTCCCGACCCTGGAGTCATCGACTATTCGGTCGCGAAAGCGGGGGTCTGGAACCTCTCGAAGGCTCTCTCCAAGGAGTTCGGTGACCGGGGCATCCGCTTCAACACGGTCAGCCCCGGGCCGGTCTCGACGCCGCTGTGGTTGGGCGAAACCGGGGTGGCGTCGACGGTCGCCAAGGCCATGGGCGTCTCCCCCGACGAGGCACGCAAGCGCATCATCGAAGCCGGCGGCGGGTTCGTCACCGGCCGCTTCACCGAACCAGCGGAAGTAGCCGACCTCGTGATCCTGCTGGCCAGCGGTAGGGCCGGCAACGTCACGGGTGCCGACTTCAGAATTGACGGCGGGCTGACGAAGGAGCTCTAGAACGACAGCGTGAGACGTTGCCTAGTGGGCAGGGAACATCCTGCTCATCGGAGGGTGGCCGTCGACCCCGATTCCGCCTTCGGATCCGCCGGCGAGGGCTGGATCAGGGTGTGCCTGGCCGGCCGGCAGGAACCGCTCCTGACGGCGCTCTCCCTCCTGCCCATACCCTGACCCTTCCCCCGGAGGATGCCCCAGGCCACAACGGGCCGGGCGGCTACCGCCCTATTCCCGGCCGTCCTCCAGCGGGATGAGCATGGTGCGGAACGGACCAGCGACGGCGTGGAGCTCCCAGATGCGATCGGCGACCCCGTCGATTCCGTTGGCCAGCTGAAGCTGGGGGATGCCGCCGGGAATCACCAGCTGGTTGACCCTGATGCCCTCATCCGCCAGGGCGTCATGGAGCATCTCGCCGTAGGCGCTCTCGGCAGGGAAGGCCACCGAGGTGCCGGCAAAGCCGGCACGGGCCTTCACCGAGGTTCCGCCGTTGATCAGGATGATGCTGCCGCTCCCTGCCGCCCGCATCGCTGGCAGCACGGCACGCGCCGCGTGGATGAGCCCGAGTGCCGAGAACTGCATTGCCTCCAGGGCCAGCTCCGGAGTCATCTCGAGGACGGGCTTCAGGTAGTCGCGCGACGGGAGCGGGCTGTACTGCAACGCCGTGATAGGTCCGAGCTCCGCTCCGGCACGCGCCAGGGCGACTTCGAGCGACACCGACGTGAGGACATCCGCTGCGTAAGCCCTCGCGGTGAAGCCGGCGGCGGTGAGCTCGGCTGCCATGGTGTCCAGTTTCGACTGGTTCCTGGCGATCAGGGCAATGGAGAAGCCTTCGCGCCCGAACTTTCGCGCTACGGCGGCTCCGAGCCCCGGTCCGGCTCCGATGATGGCGATGACAGGCACGAGGGTCTCCTTCGATGGATGCTGTTGCTGGTGCTGGTGCTGGTGCTGCGATGACTATCGCAAGGAGCCCGAGCCTAACGTCAAAGTGCACCTCCACCCGATTGAGCCATGGAATCGACCACCGGCGCCGACCGAAGTATGTCCGCCGACCATGGTTGCTCAGTTGAGACGTTTCTTCTCGCTTCCCACTTCCCGCTCGGGATTGGTCATAGACCTGATGCACCCACGAACACCTGTGCGAGGATGTCCCCGGACGCAGTAATTTGCCTGATGAACAAGGGGGACGCATGACTTTTCGGAGAGTGACGGGAGGGCACGGCGCGGCGCTCACAGCACTGGCCCTGGTTGCGAGCATTCTGCTGCTGACCGGGTGTGCGGGTTCGTCGGATCCCGTCCGGGGTACCGCGATTCCGGCGGCAACAGCGACGGCCCCCACTCCATCAGAGCGTGCCTCTGCTCCAGCAGCGGTGACGGACATTTTCGTCAGTGCCGCGTCAATCGAACTCCGCGATACATCAGGGGAGACGCTGTCCACGTTCGACTATTTCCAGTCGGCAAGCGAGGTGGTCGCCGGGCTCTCCCAGGCTCTGGGGAGCGAGCCCATTGTGGAGAATTTCGAGGGCCGCAATGATGTGCCACCAACGACACGGTATCAATGGGGCGGCTTCGTCCTCAATGACCCCGTGACTGGCGGGACACCACCATTCAGTTCGAATACGTGGGTACGAGTGTCAGCCGAGGCCGTGAACGGTGTTCACATCGGCACCGTCGACGGAATCGCCATCGGAGACAGCGCCGCAGAACTCGAGGCACGATATCCCGACACCTCGTTCCGGCTGCCGTCCGGAGGCCAATCTGAACTCAACATCGGCGTTGGGTTCGTGCCACTGCCACCCTCCGACGACAGTGCAGGATCCGCGCGCACGTTCTCAGTCCAGCTCCTCGCTCCCGACCCACTCGGACCCATCACACAGCTCACGACGCCCTCGCCGAACTGGGGTGCCTGAGAGCCCGCGAGATCTGCGACGCGGCCGGACGTGATTACGAAGTCTCCTGAACCCACAATGGCGGCGAAATCACCGGCGCCGGAACCGCCTTGACTCAATCAGGACTCAATCTGCAGTGCGGACTACACGTTGAAGCGGAACTCCAGGATCACGCCGGCGGCCTGCGGGGCGGTCCAGCCCTTGTGGATCGTCCAGGCGCGGGTCTCCTTGGGGCCTGCGGTCAGGTAGGTCAGCTCGACTCGTCCAGGCTAGATCGTGACCTGTGACGTGAGCGCTTACCTGTGGATACCGCACCCAGGCGAGGACAGAAATCGCCGCAGAACAGTCGTAACCGGCGCGCCTGTCCCACGGCGTGGCGTCCCGTGCCGTCGGTGAAAAAGAACGCGACGTGTCATTCCTGTTCTCTAAGCTGGGCACGGGGCCACCGCGCATGTTCCTCTGGACAAAGGAGCAGCATGTACGAAGATTTCTCTTGGGCACCGATCCGACCGGACCACCGCCGGCGAAACATCACCGCCTCCATTTCCGTGGGATTGGTCCTCGCGCTGGCCGGCGGCCTGTTCACAGTGAATACGGAGCGCGCGCTCGATTACGACGACGCGCAGTCCTCGCATACAGCAGCCGTAAAGATCCTGGATTTGCAGCGGACGTCGGCGCTCACCCAGATCGACGCAGCAGCCACCTCCCTGGCCACGGCGAAAACCACACTGGCGTTGCACGTCGCTGAGGTCCCGGCCGCTGACGTCCGCGCTGCTCTCACCACCAGCATCCAGGCCCTTGACGACCAGATCAACGCCGCCTGGGCTGAAGTCCAGGAGGCTGACGCTGCTGCTCTGGCGCCCGTCCGCGGTGATGATCTGCTCTCCCCCGGCGCGGGGTTCCGTGCTGCGACCACCGCCGTCAGCGTCCACCATTTCCCGGTCTCCTCTGGTCTCGCGGCCGCGATCGCCGCCCTCGACGCACCGTCGTCGTCGATAACTACCGCCGTCCTGACCTGGCAGAGTGACCAGGCGAAAGCTGTTGCTGACGCCTCAGCCAAAGCGTCGGCCGCAGCGAAGAAGGCGGCATCCAACGCGGTTTCTGCCGCGAAAGCCAAGGCGGGAACCCCGGCAAAGGCGGCCACCCCGGCCATCCCGATCATCGATCAAAGCCACGCACCGTCCAGTCAGGCGGAGGCTCCGGTCCGTCCGGCCGTGGCCACCGGCCCCTTCACGTTGAACGTCCGGGTCACCGGCGGCCAGACCGAAGTGGACGCATGCAACGGCGCTGTGGACGTCGCCGCCTACCTGGTCGCCGTGATCGCTGAGCATTGGTATTGCGGTGGGTCTGTCTTCCCTCAGTCTGCGGGGACCGTGATCACTCTCACTGGGATCCACGCGGGCAGATACCGTGTGGAGGGTGTGGTGGCTACGTTGAACCATGACACAGCCTTCGGCCGCGACATACCAGCAACCTACGACCTTCTCTTTCAGACCTGCCAGAACAACAACGACAAGACCACGTCCTTCACCGCGCTGACGAAGATCGGATGATAGGCAGACGATAGGGAAACAGCCCATCCGTCAACCCGCCGCACGGGCTAGACGTTGAAGCGGAACTCCACCAGATTACCGCACGGATATACATGATGGCCTAGAGTGAGGCCATGACCACCCGAGCCGCAGTCTACCTCCGCCAATCACTCGATAAACAAGAGGGCATTGACCGCCAGAGGAAGCGCACAGCGCAAGAGGTAAAGAATCGTGGCTGGGAGCTCGTCGGCGAGTACGTCGACAACGGCATTAGTGCGAGTAAGCCACGCGGGCCTGGCACCGACTGGGACCGGATGCTCACAGACATCCAGGCAGGCAAAATAGACGTCGTCTGCGCCGTCGACATGGACCGTCTGGTGCGGATGATCGATGATTTGGTGACGATCAAACTCTCCGGGGTCACCGTACTCACCGTCGACGGCGAGCTTGACCTGGGCACAGCAGATGGCGAACTCCGCGGAACACTAGGCGCCGCGGTCGCACGCTTTGAAGCAAAGAGGAAGTCGGAGCGCCAGCTGAGAGCGAACGAATTCCGTAGAGCCGGTGGTGTCCTGTTCACCGGCGGCGTCAGGCTTACCGGCTACAACCAGGACGGCTCGATCAATGAGGAGGAAGCGTCCCTGGTTAGCCGAATCTTCGCCGACTTCATCGCAGGAGGGACACTACGCGGTATCGCCTCGAAGCTCTCTGAGGAGGGAGTGACGCCGAGGCGTGCACCATCCACTAGAACCGGTAGCAAGCGCACAGGCCGGAACGAGAAACTCCCCGCTAGACGGTTTGAGTCCTGGCCTCCGTCGTCTATCTCGTCGATCCTAAGCAACCCGCGGTACGCCGGTAGGGCTTCTCTGGCTGGCAAAGCAACCGGTGTTACCGGGAAGTGGACGGCGATCATCGACGACGCCACGTTCGACATGGCGCAAGGCATTCTCTCCGACCCGCGGCGAAAGACGAACCAAGCCGGAACAGCCCGCAAGTACATCGGGTCGGGGTTGTGGGAGTGCTACCAGTGCCACGTGCCGGTTACCTCAACAGGGCAGCGCTACTGGTGCAGGGCCGGCGGGCACGTCACCCGCTCAATGGCGCAGGTCGACGCGTTCGTTCTCGATGTCGTGCGCGACAAACTGGGCAGGCCTAATTTCGCGAAAGCGTTCACTCCGGTCGACGACATCGCTGTGCGCCGGCTGGCCAATGAAGCATCCGCCGTCCGCAAACGCCTAGCCAACTTCGACTCTGACTATGACGCCGGATTTATCGACGGACGCAGGTTTGCTGAATCCACTGCAAAGGCCAGGGCGGAGCTCGCTCACATCAACAGTGAGCGCGCCAGGGTTTCTGACGGCTCGGCGACCGGCGATCTGTTGGCGTCCGCCGATCCGGTCGAGTTCTTCGACGCGGCAGGTCTGGAACGTCAGCGCTCGATCATCTCCGAGATGCTCACAGTCCGTCTGCACCCCTCCCCCCGCGGATCAAAGATCTTCCGCGAGGAGACCGTCGAGATCATCTTTCGCATGCCTCAGGACTGACGCTCGAGTGCCCGGTAGATGGTCGGCCGTGACACGTCGAAGTAGGTGGCTAGAGCCTGGACGGTCTCGCCGCTGTCATACCTAACCCGGATGTCCGAGATCTTCCGATCGCTTAGCTTTGCTTTGCGCCCGCCGACACGGCCGCGGGCCCTGGCGGCGGCGAGCCCGTCCATGGTCCGGGCCTTCATGAGTGAATGTTCGAACTCGGCAAATGCACTGATCATCGTAAAGAAGAGACGGCCCTCAGCCGTAGACGTGTCTACAGGCTGCTCGAGAACCTGCAGGTTAACACCTCGGGCATCTAGCTCGGTAACACATTCCAACAGGTCCTTCGTTGAACGCCCCAGACGGTCGAGCCGGGTGACGACCAACGTGTCCCCGCGCCGGCAGGCTTCGAGCGCCTTGTCCAACTCTGGTCGGTGCGCCTTCGTGCCAGTGAAGGTATCCAGGAACAACCTGTCGACTCCGGCCGCAGTTAGCGCGTCCTCCTGGCTGGAGTGCGACTGATCGGCTGTACTTACTCGGCCGTACCCAACGCGATATGTTGTCATGCGTCGACCGTAACACAAACGGTGGATAGTTGACATAGATTTCGTACACGGGTTTCGTACACCAACACGCCGTCGAACGTATCCGGTCGAGAACGCGTACGAAGACGATCGTTTGTGAAGCTCCCGCGCATGTAGGTTGTATGCCCACCACCCGTTCAGCCAAAGACCTCAGCATTTTCAATATCACGACGGATGCCGACGAACAGATCATGTTTGTCAGGCATAACGGCTCCGCCCGCAGCGCCGCGAGCGTTTCGTCCGATTCACCGTACGAGCAGTGCATCGGGGTATCGTTCGAGCTCGGAGAGACCGGGAAGCTCAACTGGCTCAGTGGCCGCGGCCACACAACCGCCGGCCTGGTCATCAACGTCGAGCAGATCTACGACCTGGAATTCGAGCAGATGCCGTGATGGACAACGGCGAAGGTCCCGCGAGAATCGATTTATCAAGCCACCGTGGATTTTCTTATACCGCCGTAACAGACGCCGAGATAGTCGTTGTCCGGCTCTATCCGAGCGGATCAATCCGGCTCGGCCGCGGCGTCGCTCGGGGTAGCGCCGGACCGCACCTGATCACTGATGGCCGGATGCAGCACGTCGAGATGTTCTCGCTCGCCCGAGGCGCGATCGGTTGGTGGACCTGGCGTGACCCAGACGACCAGATCGGCGACGGCGGCGAGACCTCAGCACCTGTCCTTTGGATCGACGCGGAGCCCCTTCCGGAGATCCGTCCGGAATGGCGGACCTCCTGACCGAGCCAGGCCCGCGCATGAAGCAGGCATGAACCAGCTCACAAGCGCAGACTCGCCCGGCATCTACACGGCTACCGGCGACGGCATCGTCGGCATCATAGAGATCAAAGCCGACGGCCACACGGTTATCGCCTGGTTACTGCACGAGGTCGCCGATGACGACGACAGCTACCCGGAAGACGAGTGGCCAGGTGGTCCGATCGTCGGCCTCCACCTCACAGTCGGTGAGCCCGGTATCCTTCAGGGCGCCGGCACTATCGGTGATGTGGAACTCGGGGTCATCCGAACCATCACGAAGCTCAGTCCGCGGGTATCCTGACCGATATGAATTCCTCGATGGGACGCGAGCCGGCCAAACTGCCGGTGGGCGACGAGGCGTGAGCGGCTGGTGCCGAGTTGCGCGGGGACGAGGATTGGCTGGGAACGGAAGAGGTTGGGCTGAGTTCGGAGGCATGAGAAGCCCTGCAAAGACACCGCCTGGTCGGGCTTGCCGGTGCTACGCGACGGTGGTAGCGCTGAAGTGAATGCGGCCGGCGTCGTCGACTTCTGAGCCGATTCCGGCGCTCAGTCCGGCATTCTGGCACCAGTCGAAGACTGCCGCTTCAACTGTGTCCAGAAACATATCAGCGTCGGCGTTCGTCGTACTTTCAGCAGCGTAGAAAGGCTGATGGGGTACTGGCCGAAACCGTCGACGTAGAGGTCGAACGTCGAGCTTGGAGTAGGCCTTCCCGACCCTCGGCGGAGAAGTCGGGCCGCATTCATCGACGCCGCGTTCCCGGCGGGCCGATGCCATCTCCACGCAGCGCTGAGCGAGCTTGGCCCGTTTACAAGCTTGGCCCGTATACATTTGTCTCCTCGCAGTCTGGGCAGACGGTAAGGATCTCTTCTGCTCCGCTCACGATGCCGCCGAGATCCGGTCGTGAGTAGGTAGGTGTGCGGTTCGCGACTCGGCGAACTCGAGCTTGGCTATCGTGACGATAGTCACGTACACAGCGTCGTCGATTGCATTCCTTGTGGCCTGCAGTTCGGTGAGTTCGGCTTTCAGGGCTGCAACGCGGGGTGCGGCGGCGGTCAGTACGGGCATTCGTGAGTATCCAATTCGAGGTTGTGGGGCGGAGGGTTTCGTGTCCTAAATGGACTGCGCGTCTCCGGACCCAAGATTCAGGACTTCCAGCCCCTGGATTGCGATCATTTTGGCTTTCGCGATGGATTTCTTGTGCTTCATGAGTTCCTTTATCCGCGCGTTGACTGCGTCGCTCGGCAGAGGAGCAGCAGCCAGGATGTTCAGGGTGGAGTTCATGATGTTCTTCACTGCGAGCGGGTCGGCGGTTCCTGCGGCGCTGCGTTCGACCAGAAGCACGCCAGCGTCACCGGCGGAGTTGCCGAGGATGAGGCTCGTGGTCTGTTTGAAGATTGCGATTGGGATGTTCAGTTGTTCTGGGATGCTAGCCACTCGGACTTCGACACCGCCGCGCATGACTGTCCGAGCAACGGCACAACGCGTCACGGCGTCGTAGGCGCTTCTCGCCGAGGTCGTCTCCGAACCTCGCTCAAGGATCACCTCGACGAGAGCCCCTGCTGTGTGGAAGTCGATGCCGGTCAGACACAGCAGCTCGACCACCCCGTTCAGAGCAGCGGAGCAGAATGCAGTCGCGTCAGCGCCCGCGGCCCGCCGCTCCGCTTCAATAGATACGGAGTCTTCCTGCAACCCCATGGTCCTTGAACCGTCGTCCGCGAACACGACCGTCAAGGGGTTGCAGGTGCCGTCGTCGTTCACTTTCCCCGTGAAGCCGTTGCGCCGATCGGAATCATGGCTCTCACGGAGCCTGTCCAGCTTGTTGACGTGACCGAGCCGTGTCGCCAGGATCTTGTTCGTGTAGGCCCACGGGGTGAGGACGTCAGCCATCTGCGGGCTGCTCCAAACCTCCCACAGATATGAAACTAGGTCTGTGGCAAGCACCGCTGGCACCGCACCCGCAGCCGTCGCGAGGTCGTACTTACGAGCGAACCCCTTAAATTCAGTCACGCCGGCTTCGAGGAGCGCGGCGGCCCGAGGTGTTCGCCATACTTCGGTCTTCTCGCGGTCACTGGCGTTGAGGAGGTCCGCACGGATTGCGGCCAGCTCACGGGCGAGGTACAAATCCAGCGCCGCAAGGTGCGCAGCGTTTATGCCAGCACGGCTTGTGGGAGCGATTGCCTTCCGTGCCTGTGCAGTTGTGACTACTGGTCGTACGGTTGCTTTTCGTGCCCGGTCCACTGGTGCCCCTTGGGATATGGGGCATCACCTTTGTTCTGCCCTCCCTCTTGGGGCATGTGGCGACCAGAGGGGCACTCAGGAAGGCGTTATGGAACTGTTACAAATTCCCTGGGTGCGTCGAGCCGCGGAGCGGCGATCTGCCGGCGCGGTAGTCAGCGGTTTGGCTGGGCCCAGCGGCCGAAGGAGACCTTTGCCTTGCTGGTGAGGATCACTCCCTCGCCGAGGTCGACCGTCATCGCGGCGAGCAGCATCTCGGCATACTCAGCCGTGCGTCCGGTCGGCGCCAGGGTGAATAGCTCGTCATGAAGCGGGATGAACAGGCTCTCCGCTCCCATCGACGCGACTGTCGCGCGCACTGCCGCTCCGTAGGCATCCCGAGCCGAACTTTGGACCTGCAGATTCGTCGCGATCGCATGCCGGGTCTCATACGTCCGCCCGTCGAGCACAGGGAGCGGCCGACCCCAAAGGGTGGTCAATACCTCACCGCGGCGACTGCGCTCGGTCTGCTCCGCACAGAACTCGACGACATCGGGGAAGAGCCGTCTCATGCCGGCGTGTGTTGCGGCGGCCTGTGCGGCGCCGGCCGTCTTGGCAAGCGTGGCTTCCTTCTGCCCATAAAGGAAAGCGATGAACCGAACTTTTTCGGTCTTCCGGTCCTGCCCGGTGAATGCCGCCAGATCGGCGTACGGGTCCCCGTCGAGGACGCTTCGGGTGAAGGCCTTCGAACCGATGAGGCGGGCCAGCACCCGCCCCTCTTGATTACTGTGATCGACCGAAACGACGTCGTGGCCGGGCTCTGCCAGGAACAGGAACCGCAGCTCTTTCATCACGCTCATGAGCCCCGGCGCCCGCCCGCTCATTCGCCCCGTGGCCGCGAAGTTCGTCCGCCACACCGGGTGGACCCGACCTGCCGGCGTGATCTTCTCCACGAGGCCATCGAGGATCTGTACGCGTTTCAAAGTCGAGTGAGCCTTGACGTAGCGGGCCCACGCGTCCGCGCTGGCCTCGGGCATGTTGGTGATGTCGCACTTCCCGGGCAGCGCCCAGCCGTACTCACCGGTCCGCGTGTAGCCGACTCCGATCCGGTCGAGGAATTCCGACTTCTTCCAATTCGAAACGCGGATGTCGACGCCGATCTCGCGCTTGACAAGGTCTAGTTCACGGTGGCGGATCTGGCGTTGTTCCTGCAGGGCGAATCGATCGATCAAGTAGCCGCGCCGGGCCACGTCGCGCCATAGTTGATCTTCACTTTCGACTTGCCGTGAGATTCGCTTTGCAGCTGACGAAGCGGCGCTGTGCGCCTGCATGAGGACGGCGAGAGGGGCGCCGGCCGCTGGCATCATCTTGTCCTTCAGCGGTGCCAGAGCCTGGTCCAGGACCCGCCCGTTGCGGATCCTCGGGTTGCCGAGAGCCAACAGGAACTCCCTGTGATCACTGTCCATTTGGGCGGCATCCTCGGAGTAGACCGGGCGATCGTCGAGAGCCGCGAACATCGATAATCCCTCCTCGACACCGGCGGCAGTGAACGTTTCACCAGCCGCCGAGTACAGGCGAACTGCTGGCCGTCCGGTGCTGATCCGGACGGCCAGAGGTCCGGTGTTCGCGGCGAGCCACTCGGCGATCGTCACCGCTACTCCCCCGTTCTGGCGCCGGTGGTGGAGAACAAGGTCCACGCGACGGCGATGCACTTCACGCCGAGGCCGTTGATCCTCACGAGCTTGTGTTTGTGGCCCGCATCCGTGATCGCGATCGGTGCGAAAGCCTGAAACAGTGCCGCTTCAGTGATGGTGCGGTACTTCGGATCCATGCGGAGGATGGCCGCGGCATCCCGGGGCTGGAAGGCGAGGAAGTCCACGTTTCCGCCGCGTCCGGAACGTCGGACGCCCAGCATCTTCTTGTGGTCCTCCAACGTCACGGCGACGAAACCGAGGTCCTCCAGCGACTGCGGGCCACCAGCGTCCTGAACATATGTCTGGCCGCCAGCCACCGAAGCTCGGAGGGCGTCGAGCAGTGGTTCCCAGGCGGGCGCTTCATTGGACTGAAGGTTGTTCGTCCCGTGGAAAAGGGCAGTTGCTCGAACCGCCGCGTGAATGTCCCGGAAGAGGTCTTCACGCTCAGCATCCGTGATCGCCTCAATCTCCAGGAGATACTCGAGCCAGATCAGGTTTCCGCACTCGACGAGCGCTGCGACCTCATGGACGCGGCGCGACACCGGAATGTTCGAGAGGAATCCGACCGCCTTTGCGTGCTTCTCTTCCCACGTCTTGCGCCACGCGTCCATGCCGATCTTCGCGATCTGCAGGGCGACCCAGCGGATGAAGAAGGAGAACGCGAGCGCGGGCAGCCCGTTGTTTGCGAGAGCCTCGAACTCCTTACTGTTACCGCTGGCGAAGATGTTCACGCCGCGGTCCATGATGATCGGGTACAGCCGTTCGCGGGATGAGTCGAGTTCCTCCGCGTCGGGGATCTGTTCGCCGACCAGGAGGATGGCCGGGGAGCTGAGATCAGGAACGCCCTGTTCCCATTCGCCGGTGCGTGAGTTCTTCGCGGAGACCGTGTGGCGGGCGTGGCCGCCGGCGTAGCCACAACGGATGAGGCGCTCCAGGGCTTTCTCCTGGTCTTCGTTGCCGTTGCGGCTGGTGCGCTTTCGACTGTCGTCCACCGCGAAGAAGAGACCGTCCAGGCCGCTGCCGAGGCGTCCGATGTTGGGGACGCTGCCATCGACTGTGGCCATGGAACGCCCCGCGGGAGCAAAGGCACTGGAGAGGTGCGCTGTGAATCCGCTCATCACGGTGCTCTTGCCGCACCCCTTCGGGCCTGCCATGAAGGCGACGGCGCCCACGCCCATGCCTGCTGCGCACCAGATCGCCGGGCCCCACATGCCGGCCCAGAAGTTCGGGTTCGTGAGTTCACGGCTCATCGCCAGAGTGTTCAGAGCAGCAGTGCGCTCGTTGTCGGTCACCGCGCTCAAGTCGAGAAGCCCGATGTCGTTGTACGCATCCGAGAGTTGAGAGTGTGCGCGCGCCGTGAGGCCGTTGGCCGTCATGAAACCCGTCGGTGAGAGGAATCCCCACTGACCGTCGATCTGCTTCCAGCCGGTTCTCTTGAACACGGGGCTCTCAACGACCTCGTCGGCGTGGTGGGCGCGGATCGCTGCATCGATCGCCTTTCCGACCCATACGTCCGTCGCAACCACAATTGACGTGCCCTGGGGAACCCGGTTGAGGTACCGGCGCGGATACTGGAGGTCCTCGTCGCGGACGCCGGGGACCTTGAATGGGCGGATCCCGTTGCTCGTCATGACCGAGATCTCGAGGTCGTGGGTGAACTCGGCGGAAAGGCCCTGAGGATCACGGAGGTCATCGACCACCTTGTGCGTAGTGAGGCGGCGCACAGCCGCCTCCATGATCACCTGCATGGTGAGATCCGCCCCGGTGAAGGTAATCCCGGCTTCAGAGTCGGTGACCGGGGCAATGCTTGAGCGGATGGGCGCAGCAACGGGTTCGGCCTTCGGCGCTCGCCCCAGAGTCGGGGCCGCCCGCGAGATGAGTGCGGCCAGATACTTGCCCCGGCTCTCGGCCGTCTGAGACCGCAGTGACAGTTCGACGCTGAAGGCTCCGAGCTTGAGGAAGGTCACCGACGCGGCACCCAGGCACGTCAGGTGTGCCGCCAGATTCTCGGCTTCGTCGTACAGCGAGCGCTTCTTCTCGATGTGTCCAAGAGCCAGTGTCACGTTCGTAGTGCCCTCTGCGCTGATGAGCCGGTTGAGACCAGGGTCAGGAACGCCAGTCTCCTTCGATACCCACCCCGTGGTCGACTGCAGGCCAGCCACGATGACGCCAGGGACCGCGGCGGCGATCGCCGCCTCCCAGTCCTCGTCCGTTGCCGTGATCAGGACGTGCTTGACCTGCCCGAGCAGCGTCTCGTGCTCGGGGGTGATGCGGATGGTCGGGGTGGCTGCTGACTCTGAACTTGTGTTGTCCATGTTTCCCTCCGGGGATTTATTGGGCCTCAACGAGTGGAGGCCTGTACATGGACTGCGCGAGGGCAGGCCCAAGATTTTTGTGCCGAGAGGGGCGGATCTGAAATTAGGGCCAAATTCGAAATAACAATGAAGTAGTGGCAGCGGCAGGAGATGGCCGAACTTCGGCGTCTTTACGGTGTTCTTCTCTCTTTCTCCCTCTTTCTACAGAGAGTTATTTCACCATTTCGCTAATTCATCGAGGAAGGAGTGACACCCCCATCGACACAGACAGTCACTCAAAATCGGTGTCTGTCCGGAAAGACAGCCCCCACCCGAACCCGTTGGAAGAGGCGCAATAGTGAAATAGACCCTCGGTCCCAGGGATTCATTGGGCGTGGGGAGTATGGCCAGGTGAAATAGGCCTGAAGTAGGCGTTCTAGGGCGGGATCTTGGGTCCCCGAACGCGCAGTCCAAGCAGAGGTCCCCACTCGCAGGGACCGTTGCACGGAGGACTGCAATGCTCAAATCAACCAGGCACGAAGACCGAACGAGGGCCGCCATGCCCCCCGGAGTCAAGCTCGACCGCGCCGTTCACGCCCACTTAATTGCCCAGATCGGGGCCGGCCACTCGCCTGAGGCCACGGACGCCGACCGCATCAACTCGCTCAGTGCCCGCAATAGCCTCATCACCGCATACCTCGCTTGGATCACGCGCCAGGCGACCCGCACATCCCCCACCGCTCAGGCCTCAGAGGATCGTGCAGCAGAGGCTACCCTCCGTTGCCTCGAAGCCTTGGACCGATTCGAACCCTCACAGGGAGTTCCGCTCCATAAATACCTTGAGCGTTCCCATTCGACCCATGGAGAAGCAGTGGCCCGAGCAGGAATGCCCGGAGATCTGGCCAATCGAAATGAACGGCGCGCACTCATCCGCCGCGGCCTCTCAATCCCGCGGCCGTCATCCTTGGACGCGCCGATCGGCGGCGGGGTCGAATCACTGATGCTGTCAGACGTTGTGAAGGACGGTCGAGCAGGGCCAGAGGAGCTGATGGAGGAAGCAGATATGAAGGAGCAGATCCACGCCGCCCTTGATCTCCTCAGCGAGGAGCACCGAGCCCTCCTGGTCGATGCCTTTGGGCTGGACGGACGCCAACCCGTCCTCCTTAGCGGACTTGCACGCGAACGCGGCATCACGCCAGGCAGCGCCTCGCGGCGCCTGGCACGGGCCGGCGCGGCTCTTGCAGCCGCCGCCCCACACCTGAAATTCCTCCTCGAGAACTAAGGTCAGCCCAGCCCCAATCGTTGCTTCACCGGAGGTGCGCCCTGACCTGGATCGGCCACGCTCCCCGATCCGCGTCGCCCCACCCGGAGCTCAGTTCCCTCAGCAGGCCGATCCCGGCGCCGGCTGCCCCGGCCGCTGCGGAAGCATCCCAATCTCATCAGACTGCACCGAGCCCCGTGGTCTCGGGCCAGTGGCCGGCGGAGCGTAATCGTCACTCCCTGCCGGCAACTACGCACGCATACAATGCGTATCACGGCGGCGCCCAGAGAGTGGGTGAAAGCCGTGTGCAGTGTGCAGGCGACACCCCGGACGGGCTCGTCTTCCGCGTCAGCTGGAGGCCCACTCGTGCGATCCATGATGCGCGTTGCGTGAGAGTGGTCGTCGGGGTCAGGACGCCGTTGGAGCAACGGGCCAGGCAAGCAGTCGTGCTACTTGCCTTCGAGCGAGTCGCCGAGAATAGGGCTGCGTGGCGGTATGCCGCGGGCGCGTCCGTGATGGCCGCACGGACCGTTTTCGGAGCACGAACGCCGACGGCCGCCCGAGGAAAAACCGTTTCCCTTCCCTCCGATCAGTTGCGTCGGATTCGACCTCCGCATGCCGATAACTCGATGCGCCAAGCATAAACTCCGCACGGGTCTGACACGGATCTTTCTGATGGCGTCGACGCTTGTGACTATAGGGGGAAGAAATACAGGTAGTGCCAGCCTCACGGTCCTGGGCGATACTCAACGGTCCGGGCGCCCATACCAAGATAGCCAAATCCAGACGAGAATCATCGGCTAATTCTTGCCCGCCGTGCAATATTTGAAGATGCCCGCGCATCTATAGAGGAGCGCACGGTTTTGCCGTAGTCCACATCTGGACGCGACCCGGCACGAGTCTCTGGAGGGACAAACACAGTGTACGAACAGCTCATTCGATCCGCCCGACCACAGGTCGGCACCGTCGGCAAGATCAATGCATATATCAACTCAATCGACTCTCGGAGCGCCGCCCGGCTTCGCGCTTGCATGGCTGATCCACGCATCTCGGCAGTTGCCATTCGCGACGCTTTGCGGGAGAACAGTTTCGAGGCCGGGCTGACCACGATTCGATCGCATCGAAGAGACGCTGCGTTTGCTGGGAGAGCGACGTGAATGCGCGGATGTGTCGGCAACGCGCCGTCCGCGTCAAGAATTCTGACCTTCGATGACGCGCAATCTCGCCCCAGTACCGCCAAGAGTTTCGCACTCGGCGACGCACCCGGCGCCACCGGCAGTTGACGTCTGTCGCTGCAAGACAAGGCCGCGCATGCGCCACTAAACCCAGACCAGCCGACAGCGCAGCGAACTCCTCGCGCCGTCGGCTAAAGGCCGGCAGTTCACAACCCTCCCTCTGTTGCTGCCGGCCCGGAACGGCCGGCTGCTCGAGTGCCAATCGGGAAGCCGGCCGTTTTCTCTTTGCAAATCAGGGCCTGCACTAAGGCTTCGGCGCGGCCGCAGCGATCAACATTGAAACCACGAACACCGTCCTCCCTTGTGGTTGGCGGCGGCCCATTCGCCATCCTGGCCGACCGTGGCTTCTGCGGCTTCCGGCTCTGGGAACAGGCGGCAGCGACGGGCGCTGACCTGCTCTGGCGGGTCAAAACGAACCTCCGTCCACGGCACCTGGAAACCCTCGCTGACGGCTCGTGGCTGGCCACCATCATCCCGGCCTCCGGCCCGGGGCGGCAGTCGACACCGCCCTTGACCGTGCGGGTCGTGAACTACACGATCGACGACGGCCGCGACAGTCCCGATGGCTACCGGTTGCTGAGCACGATCCTTGATCCGGGTGAGGCATCTGCGGAAGAGCTCGCGACCGTGTACTCAGAACGGTGGGAGATCGAGTCTGTGTTCGATGAGTTGAAAACGCATCAGCGTGGCCCGCGCATGGTGATGCGGTCCAAGTCCTCGGACCTGGTCAAGCAGGAAACCTGGGGCCACCTCTGCTGCCACTACGCGATCCGAACCCTGATGATCGAGGCCGCACAACACGCTCAACGCGACCCCGACCGGGTCTCCTTCATCGCCGCCCTCCGCATCGCCCGCCGCTGCGTGGCCCAGGGCGATTTTCCCCCTCCGCGACCTGACCACACCACAGCGGTCTGGCGCCACGTGTGTTTTGTCAACTTGAAGCCGGCCATTTGAGCGCTAATTAACCTGCCATTGTGGCGCGATTTCCGGCCATTTGATCAGGGTGGTCAGAACGGCTGGTTTTCTGGGTCGTTTTCGTCTTCGCCGACGTCGGGACCGCGGCTGTTTCCGTCGCTCCATCCAGCTGCGGGATCGGCGAAGTCGTCAGGCCATGGGGCTGGTCGTCCGTTGTCATCCCACCAGCCTGTCTCGTGGTCGGCTGGTGCGAGGGGGCGCTCTGGACGGGTGTGATCATTCATGACGGAGTCCTGACTGGTGAGGATACGTGATGTGGTTGGCGCGGCCGTGTGGGCCGTATTCCGGGTGGCCAGTCTGGCGGCGGGTCATTTCATGAGGGCGTGTTTGACTCGGTAGGAGTCGCCACGGAATTGCAGGAGCCGGCCGTGGTGGACGATGCGGTCGATGACAGCGGCGGCCATGTTGTCATCGCCAAACACGGCTCCCCATCGGGAGAATTCGAGGTTTGTGGTGATGATCAGGCTTCGTTTCTCGTAACCGTCCGCGATGACTTGGAATAGGAGCCGGGCGCCCTCGGTATCGATCGGAAGATATCCGAGTTCATCGACTTATGCAGATGTCTGCATAAGTCGACTTATGCCGACTCCGTGATTATGCCGATGTTGTCGTGGTGACGGTCGAATCGTCCAGTGTTTCATTGGGTCCTAACGCCCGGCGGCTGCTGGGATGTCGGCATAATCACAGTCCTTCCAGGAACGCGAGGAGTCTGTCGGCGGGGTGATATCGGCCGGCCTTCGATTCCACCGGAGTGGTTTTCGCCAGAGCGCGTTCCTTGATCGTCATGTCCGCGTGGATGTAGGGATCGGTGGATCGAGTATCGGCGTGGCCCAGCCAGAGCGCGATGACCGTGGTGTCCACTCCCGCGTGCAGCAATGTCATGGCCGTGGTGTGCCGCAGCGCGTGCGGGGAGAGCTTCTTCGAACCCAACGTCCCGCAGGCGATGGCCGCTCTCGCATGGTGGGCGGTCAACCGGTGTTCGATCGCGTCGCGGCTGAGGCGCCGACCGGTGCGGGTGCAGAACAGCGGAGCGGTGGGAACACCTGCTCGTTCAGTCAGCCAATGTCGAATAACTGTCGCTGTCGCCGTGGTGAGGGGGATGGCCCTTTCCTTGCGTCCTTTTCCCTGACATCGGACGTTCGCGCCGGTGCCGGTGCTGACATCGGCGCAGTTCAGGTCGGTCAGCTCCGAAACGCGCAGTCCGGTCTGGATGCAGAGCATCAGCCAGGCGTGGTCGCGGCGGCCTTCCCAACTGTTGAGATCCGGAGCGGCCAGCAGGGCATCGACCTCATGGGCGGTGAGGTAGGACACGGTGGCTTTGTCGAACCTTTTCGGCGGAATCGCCAGGACCCGGGCGATGATGTCGGCGTGCTCGGGGTGCTGCAGTGCGGCGTAGCGGAACAAGGATCGCAGCGCGCCCAGGCGGGCGTTTCGTGTGCGGGCGCTATTTTGCCGGTCCGTTTGCAGATGATCCAGGAACTCGCTGATGGTGGTGTGATCCAGATCTGTCCAGTCCAGTCGCGACGGAGCCTTCCCAGTTCTCTCCTGAAGGTAGGTGAAGAGCAGCCGCAGCGTGTCACGATAGGCGGCGATGGTGTGGCTGCTGGCCTGACGCTGCTTGGCGAGGCGGTCGGTGAAGAACATCTGCACCGTCGCCGTGATCACGGTCACGAGGTCACCTGCCCATTGCCGGGTTCGAGGTGGCCGGCGGCCAGCGCGAGCAGCTCGGGGGCGGCGGAGAGATACCAGTAGGTGAACCGGGGGCTCGCGATGCCCGAGGTAGGTGGACAGGTATGGCAGGCGGGCATGGACGTCGGCGCCGCTGCGATACCAGTTGACCAAAGTGGTGATCGCGAAGGTGTGGCGCAGCGCGTGGAGGTGGGGCCCGCGGGCGGCTCCGACGCCGATCCCGGCGTCAGAACACAGGTCATGGAAGATGGTTTGGACAACGGGATAGAGCAACCGTTTTCCTGTGACGGGACTGCCCCCGGTTTGGTTGACTCCTGACCTGTGGAGATTCGTCTTCGCTGGAAAGATGTCACCATGCCCAAGCCCTACCCACCCGAGTTCCGTCGCGATGTCGTCGCGGTCGCTCGCAAGCACGAAGCCCCGCTGAACCAGATAGCGAAGGACTTCGGCATCTCCGAGTCGTGCCTGGCGAACTGGCTGAAGAAAGCCGACGTCGAAGAGGGGGTGAAGCCCGGCGTGACGGAGAAGGAGTCGGCTGAGCTGCGGGAGGCGAGGAAACGGATCCGGCTGCTGGAGCAGGAAGCCGAAGTAATGCGCCGCGCGGTCGCCTACCTCTCCCGGGACGTCAACCCAAAATGATGTACCCGCTGGTCCGCGAACTGGCCGTCGACGGAGTCCCCGTCACGGTGACCTGCCGGGTATTGCGCTTCTCCAAACAAGCCTTCTATCAGTGGCTCCGAAACCCGGTCTCCCAACGTGATTGGGACGACGCCCACCTCACCAACGCCGCCTGGGACGCCCACCAGGACGACCCCGCGTTCGGCTACCGGTTCATCTCCGACGAGCTCAACCATGCGGGCCTCACCGCCGGCGAGAACCGGGTCTGGCGGCTCTGCTCGCAGCAGCGACTCTGGTCCGTGTTCGCGAAGAAACGCGGCCTGAGGCGCAAGGCCGGCCCGCCCGTCCACGACGACCACGTTCAGCGGAACTTCACCGCGACACGCCCGAACCAGCTCTGGCTGACCGACATCACCGAACACCGCACCGACGAGGGCAAGATCTACCTCTGCGCGATCAAAGACGTCTACTCGAACAAGATCGTCGGCTACTCCATCGACTCCAGGATGAAGGCGTCCCTGGCCGTTGCCGCGGCCCGGAACGCGATCGGTCAGCGCACCATCGACGGCACGATCCTGCACTCGGACCGAGGCTCTCAATTCCGCTCCAACGCGTTCCTGCGTGTGCTGAAGAACAACGGCATCACCGGGTCGATGGGCCGCGTCGGCGCATGCGGCGACAACGCCGCGATGGAGTCCTTCTTCGCGCTGCTGCAGAAGAACGTCCTCGACCGGAAGCGGTGGTCAACCCGAGAGGAACTGCGCCTCGCGATGGTGATTTGGATCGAGCGGACATACCACCGCAAGCGCCGGCAACGCCGCCTCGGCAAGCTCACCCCGATCGAGTTTGAGACAATAAACGTGGCCCTCAAAGCCGCCTGAAACCACTAACCCTTTGAGTCAACTGAACTCGGGGCAGTCCCGACCGTGACGAAGAAGCTCGTGGTGATTGGTGTCGGAAGGTGCTTGTCCCGCTGGGCTGCGTAGGCGCGAAGCGCAGCAACGGTGCTGGGTTGCAGGGGAACGTTGCGGGTTTTGGCGAACTTCGATTCCCGGATCAGGACGACTCCTCCGGTGAGGTCGATATCGGCGCCGTCCAGCCGGATCGCTTCCCCGATGCGCAGTCCCGTCACCGAGAGCAGACCGATCAGGGTGGAGTAGGTCGCCGCGGGCAGCCGTGAATCCAAGGTTCGGTGTGCCTGGTCCATGAGGGCGGTGATGTTGTCGGCGGTGAAGATGAAGGGTGGACGCCACTGCCGTTTGGATGGGAAGAGGCCGATCGGTGGGACTTCCGTCGCGGGGTCGATGCCGGAGAGGTAGCGGGCGAAACCACGGACGGCCGTCATCCGGTGGGGCCAAACGACGCTCCCCGGCTGGGCCGGCTGCAACTCAACCCAGGTGATCGCGTGGCGAATCGTGACCGTTGGCTGTTCGTTTGCCTCCATCCAGGCCACGAACCGGGGAAGTAGCCGGCCGGCATCAGCCAGCTTGTAACCCAGATTGTGACGCAGCTCGAGGTAGTGGTCCAAGGATTCGGTGAGCATGGTCATGAGTTCTGCCCCGGCCAGTCCTGGGCCATCTCGCGCAGCGAGGCGATATCGACCTTCGCATAGATGGCGGTCGTCGCCAGATCCCGGTGCCGCAACACCTGACCGATATCCACCAGCGGTGTTCCCTTCGCCAGCATCTCCGTCGCCAACGCATGCCGCAGCCGGTGCGCCTTTCCGGCCGGGCAATGTGCCCGACGGCCCGCCCGCCGCACCACATCTCCGACAAGATTCGCCGGGATCGGTTTGCGCGGAGCCCGTTCGGTGATGAACACCTCCCGGCAAGGTGACGCCGGCCGTCCCTGCTGGAGATAGTCGGCCAATGCCTCACCGGCGTCGACCGGAAGAGGCATTCGGTCGCGGCGGCGCGCTTTGCCGCGGACGGTGATCTCCCCGGCGCGCCAGTCGATATCATCCAGGCGCAGCCGGGCGACCTCGATCGACCGCAATCCCAGCCGTGCCAACAACAGCATGATCGCCCGGTCGCGGCGGCCGGTGCTCGTGCTGCAATCGCAACTGGCCACCATCGCCTCGACCTGCTCGACGCTCAACGACACCGGCAGGTGTGCATCGCGCCAGCCAGCGACCGAGGGAACACATCCCGCCAAATTCCAGCTGGTCCGTTCAGTTATGAAGAGGTAGCGCAGCAGTGATCGCATCTCGGCGACCCGGCCGCGCGCAGACCCCAGACTCACCCGCCCACTCTCGGCCAGAATGAAGGCCGAAACGTGGGTGCCCGACAGTGTCGATGTGTCGACTAAATGCCCCGCAGGTTGTCCGATCTGCAGGAACCGTCGCGCTAGATTCTCATACCGAAGCACGGTCATGGTTGCGAGGTCCTTCTCCTGGAATAACCACTGACGGTAATCCGTGAGGACGCTCTCCAGCGGAGAGACCGCAGCGACGGGAAGCGGTGCAAGCACCCCTTGCTCGCGCAACAGCTCCAACATCACCGCGAAATTCGGCCAGTAATATTTCTGGCGGAAGCCGGCCTGTGTACGTGCGGCCACGAAGACCGCGACGCGGCTTTCATTGAAGTCGGCGGCGGCCAATTGCTCGTCGACCAACCATCGGCCGACGTCACCGACGACCTTCAACATGTTTCGCCGAGTGCCCGGCGTGTAGCCGGCGGAAGCTAGTTTCGAATCCAACCCGGCAATGTAGGGCGCCATCGCGCCCGGCTTCCTGCGAGTTCCTGACATCATTTCGTCCCCAAATTGGAGGCACGATACCTCCTCGGGGATAGCTTCAACCGAAGCCGCAATTATGCCGACAATATTCGGACGCACCAGTAGCGGATCCCAGCACTACCGGCACTATTTCCGAGCGTCCCCAGCAACATCGGCATAATCACGGAGTCGGCATAAATCGATTGCGACAAGCTGGTTTTTCGCTATGTTGGCCAGCTCCCGGTCAAGGCGGCCTTCGTCTTTGGCGCGGCGCAGCTGCATCACCAGCGACGACGTGGTGTAGAAGCGGGCCGGGATTCCTTGCTGGCAGGCCGCGGCGATCAGCGCGCTGGCGAGGTGGGTTTTGCCGGTGCCGACGTCGCCGTAAAGCACCAGGTCCTCGGCGTGGTTGATGAACTCCAGTGACGTCAAAGCGTTGCGGCCATAGTCGCCGGGGAAGTTGACGTTGGAGTAGTCAAACCCCGTCAGTGATTTCAGCGTTGGCAGCCTGGCGGCGCTCAAGAGCCGTTGGCGGCGCGATTCCTGCCGGGATTCGTGCTCGGCGAGGAGCATCCCGTGGAGGTATTCGCGTTGTTTCGGAGTGCCCCGCTCGGCCCATTCGGCCAGCACTGTGCCGGTCAGCGAGGATTGCCGGCCGGTATCGATGATGTCCTGGACGGTGACGAGGCTCATGCGATTTCTCCCGTCACGGTGTTGACGGCGGTGAAGATGTCATAGACGCTCAAGTCCACGTTTTCCGCCGTCGGTGCCGTGCCGTCGGCCATGCGCCGGGCGAGCATGCCCAGCGCAGCTGTGTCCGGGGCTGCCCAGGTCGCCGACAATTTGCCCGTTACCTGATCCCGCGCGGCCGCAAATGCCCCCACGCCAATATCGGCACACCGCGATCAGCCGGGTACAGGGGGGAGCCAATTAATCATGTCAAAATCATTGTCACTGACCCACCTCGCGAGCCGCGTGAACAGGTAATGGTATTTGATCCCACTGGCTTCGGACCGGCTGGCACGACAAGTTCGGGCGATCTGGCCCCTGGAGATCACGCATACCTCGGCTATACCGATCAGGAGCAACCATCAGGAGGGTCGATCGGTCACTTGGAGGGCGCGAGGTGTCGTCGAGGTCGAAGGCCACCAGTCGGGGAAGAGCCGTCATGACCAAATGCGGCTACGGGCGGCCGAGCCCGTGGTACTGCCAGCCGGCGGCCCGCCAGGCGGCCGTGTCGTAGGAGTTGCGGCCGTCGATGACGACCTGCGACCTGACGAGGCTTGCCGCCCAGACCGGGTCGAGCTGCCGGAACTCGGGCCATTAGGTCACGAGCACGACGGCATCCGCGTCACGCAGCGTTTCCGAGAGCTCGGTCGAATACGTCAGCTGCGGATGCCGCAACCGAGCATTCTCGATGCCCTGCGGGTCCGTCGCCACGACGTGGGCACCCAGCCCGTGCAGCTGAACGGCAACGTCGAGCGCGGGCGAATCACGCACGTCGTCCGAGTGCGGCTTGAAGCTGATCCCGAGCACGGCAATCTTGGCGTTGTACACGGGCCGGCCGAGGCTCGCAACGGTCAGGTCGACCACACGCTGGCGGCGCCGCAGGTTGATCTTGTCGACCTCCTTGAGGAAGGCGACCGACTCACCGCGGCCAAGCTCCTCGGCCCGGGCGGTGAACGCGCGGATGTCCTTCGGCAGGCAGCCGCCGCCGAACCCGACGCCGGCGCCCAGGAACCGGCGGCCGATGCGCCCGTCGTAGCCGATGGCATCCGCGAGCTGGGTGACGTCGGCGCCGGTCACCTCGGCGATCTCCGCCATGGCGTTGATGAAACTGATCTTGGTGGCCAGGAACGCGTTCGCGGCGACCTTGACGAGTTCCGCGGTGGCGAAGTCGGTGACGACGAGCGGGGTCTCGGCGGCGAGAGCCGCGGCGTAGATCTCGCTGAGCAGCGCCGTGGCGCGCTCCCCCGCTGCACCCGCGGCGACACCGTAGACGAGGCGATCGGGGCTGATCGTGTCCTGCACGGCGAAGCCCTCGCGGAGGAACTCGGGGTTCCAGGCGAGTGTCGCCCCGGTGCCGGATGCCTCCACGAGCCCGGCGAGGCGGCTCGCGGTGCCGACCGGCACCGTGCTCTTGCCCACGACCAGGTCGCCGTCGCCAAGGTACGGCAGGAGCGCCTGGATGGTGGCGTCGACGTAGGTGAGGTCCGCGGCGTAGCTGCCGGGCTTCTGCGGGGTGCCGACCGCGAGGAAGTGCACACGCGAGCCGGCGACCTCGGCGATGTCGGTGCTGAACCGGAGTCGGCCGGTGGCCATGGCCGAGGTGAGGATTTCCGGAAGGCCCGGTTCGAAGAACGGCGGGACCCCTAAGGCCAGCTGTGCGATCTTCCGGGCGTCAACGTCGATGCCGACGACCTCGTGGCCGAGTTCGACCATCGCGGCCGCGTGCACGGCTCCCAGGTACCCACAGCCGATGACGGAAATCTTCATGAGAGCAACTCCGTGGCTACACCATACCGGGGCCGGGCGAACGCCCCGGGCGCTGCTCCATCGAGCGGTCAGCCGTGCCCCGTCCACGCTTCCCGACGCGCGGCCGCTGACACCCCACACTGCGGCACCCCACACACCAAACGGCCCCGCCCCGAGGTGCGGGGCCGTTCTAGGGGGAACCTCGAAACCCGGCAGGGCAGGCTCCGATCGAGCAGGTTACGCGTTCGCGCGCTGGCGACGAACGATCGTCATCACGACGACGAGTGCGATGCCGAGGAGGAGAACGCCTGCGGAGCCCCAGATGAGGAGCATGGGAGCGTTGTAGCCGGTGCTGGCAAGCGCCTTGCCGGTGGTGCCTGCGTCAGCGGCACCGATGGTGATCGAGGCGGTAGCAACGTTGGCAGAGGTGACGCCCGTGGCGGTGACGGTGTAGGTGCCGGTCGCGTCGGCGGGCAGCTTGACGTTGACCGAGGTGGCGCCGGATGCGTCAGCGGTCTTGACGAGCGTCGCGGTGGCTGCCTTGACAGCGGACAGCGTCGCCGTGCCGGAACCGGTGCATGCGAACGAAACCTGCTCGCCAGCGGTGAAGGCTCCAGCAGCGAAGCTGACGACGACGGTGCCGCCGGCAACCGCAGAGCCAGAGACCGTGACCTTGTCAGCAGCAACGTAACCAGCGGCGGTCGCCGCGGTCGGTACTGCGAAGAGGGCGAGGACCGCGAGTGCGATGACCGCGAGAGTCTTTTTTACCATGGTGAAATTTCCCCCAGTTTGATGTTGGTCTTTGTGCTGACGCTGGTGCGCGTCACGAGGCACCCTCTTACCATAGGGGAGATTCACAGCTTAAGTCTCCCCCCATTGTTTCGCTTACATGAATTCCCGGTGTCATCTGGGCAAGAAGTGACGATGTGTCAGGTTTCTCGCCCAGCCAGCCGAACTGCAGAACGGTGCTCTGCCCGGGTGACAGCTCCACCGTGACCGCGCTCACCGGGTACCCCGCGTCAGTGCCAGGGTGGTAGCCCACAACCCCGCCATCCCGCGTCATTCCCAGGTTTTCCATGCCGGGCGCACCGTAGACCGAGACGACCGTCTTCACGTTTCCCCGCGGCACCCCGAAGACGGCGCCACCGGTGACGTAGTCGGAAAGCGTCGTGGCGGCATCCGCCGGGGCGGTGTTCGTGAGTGTGACCGTGACCCCATAATTGGGGCGTTCGTCTTTGCGGCACGTCGCCTGCCCGAGGGCAACTTTCATGTCAAGGTACATCCCCATCTTTGCGCCGGTGCCGTCGTTGAGATACACGCCGAAGCGGGTGGCGCTCGCGTCGCTCACCGGCAGCCCGCCGGCGAGGGTGGTGTCGGCGAGCACGGCCTGGTCGTCGGCGTGCGCGCTCCACACCAGCAACCGGTACTCGCTGCCGGCCTGGGCGAGCGCGGTGATGAGGGCTTTCGGGTCGGCGTTCCCGCTCGACACCGCCGAGAACACGGATGATGCCGCCGCCGCGAAGAACTTGTCCTGGTCGGCGGGCTTCTTGTAGCGGGCGTAGACATCGCTCAGCAAAAGTTGCACGGCGTTGTCGGCGGTGAGCATGTCGCCGGTGGGCAGCGTGATCGGACCGGTGGCCCGCAGCAGGTAGCTCAGCGCGACCGGATCGATGGAGACAACACCGTCGGCTTCGACGCCGAACTGCCGCTTCCACATCTCCCGCGCAAGCGGCCCCGTCTGCGCGAAATCGGGGGTGAAGTTGACGTCCTGAATGTACTGCCCAGTGTTCTCGCCGTAGAGACCCCGGGTCTCTTCCGCCAATGGGAGCACGGGCGTCTTGTAGAGCGGGAAGTCCGTGCTGGATGCCTGCTGCGCGAGCTTGATCTGCCCGCCCTCGGCGTGGATGAGAGCGACCGCGCCCGCGATTCCGCCGGTGGCGCGCAGCTCGGCCGGGTTCTGGAACAGCAGCACGTAGTTGCGCGGCCCGGATGCCCCGAGCATGTTCGGCACAAGGCGCACCGCCCGGTCCACATCATCAACACTTCCGGCCGCCTTCGTGACCGCATTCGTCAGTTGGTCGGCCGCACTACGCACCACCGGCAGCGTCGCCGAAGTGTCGATCGCCGCGACCTGTGAGGCAGCGGAGGTAAGCGCCGCGTTCGCCACGGCGAACTGCGGTTGGGCATCGACCAGCGGCTGGACGTTGATCGCGCCGTTCACCGGCTTGAAGTCGCTCAGCTTGACCGCCCCGGCCACCTGCGCCAGCGGCGTGACGGCGTTCTGCGCCACGCCGTCGACCACCGCGGCTAGCTGCCGCACGGCCACAAGATTCGGCCCCAGAAACGGAACAACCTCGAAGGCCCGCCAGACCGGATCGCTCGTCAGGCTCGCTGCGCTGGCCGCATGCCTGCTGAGCTCGGCCGCGGTCGCGCCCGCAGACGCGCCATCGCCGGACACAACCTGATCCTGGATCTTCGAAGCGAGCGGGATGGCGCTTTCGAGTTCGCCCTTGGCGAGCTCGGCTCGGATCCCTATCCAGGCGCAGGCCGTCAGGCCGACGACCGCGACGCCCGCCAAGGAGAGTCGTAAGACTCTTCTACGAAGCCGTCGGCTTGAGGAGCGAGACGTTGAGGGCAGTGGGGTCATTGTTGTCGATTCGTTATGAACAGCACGAGGACAGGGCAAGCTGCCCCTTCGCGAAGTCCTTGTTCGCGATAAGACTCAAATTCAAACGTGCCATGTCGCTTCGAGTTGCGATCCTAGACGGGCATCACCATTTTTGGACTCAACGCAAGCATGTATGTATGTATCGTCTATTTGCGGCATCGGCGCTGCGCAATTCCAATTCCAACTTGCGTTCAAGACGAGACTGCCAAGACCCCGCGAGGACTTGCCTGCGATGCGTAACCATGGGGGTTACCGGACTGCCACCGCCACGCATCACGGCATGCATCCTCAAGAGTTCGATGTGTAGACCAACCGAGTTCTCTTGTGGCCTTTGTGACGTCTGCGTAGGAACAAGAAACATCGCCCTCTCGAGCAGCTACAACTTCATAGGGTATGGCCCGATTCGCAACTCGGGAGAATGTATTGATCACGTCAAGAACACTGGAGCCTATGCCCGAACCCAAATTGTAAGTGGAAACACCGCTCTTAAGATGCGCAAGTGCTGCCAGATGGCCTTCCGCCAAGTCCATGACATGAATGTAGTCGCGCACTCCGGTCCCGTCCGGCGTGTCATAGCCCCCACCGAACACAGACACGAAATCACGAAGTCCCACTGCAACCTGACTCACAAATGGTAGCAGGTTGTTTGGGGTCTGCTTTGGATCCTCACCGATACGACCGCTCGTGTGCGCACCCACCGGATTGAAGTAGCGAAGCACGGCAATTTGCAATGCTGAATCCGCGACGACTGCGTCGCGAATAATCTGCTCAATCATTGCTTTCGTTTGTCCGTATGGGTTCGAAAGCCTGTAGCTGACTTCGCTCGATTCAGACACGGGGACATCTTTGGCTACCCCGTACACGGTTGCTGAGGAGCTGAATACGAGCTTTTTCACCTTGGCTAAGGCCATAGTTTCCAGCAGAACCATCGTGGACATGAGGTTGGTTCGGTAGTACAAGAGTGGATCTCGTACGGACTCGCCAACCGATTTAAGCCCTGCAAAGTGTATGACTGCATCAATCGACTCACTTGCAAACACCTTCTGAGTCGACGCCGCGTTGGTCAGGTCAGCGATGTGTAGAGTAACTTGCTTGCCGCACAATTCTTCGACACGACGGATAGGCTCCCGACTGCTATTTGAAAAGTCGTCTAAGACGATGACTTCGTGTCCTCGTTCCAGAAGAGCGACAGCCGTGTGCGAGCCGATGAATCCGGCTCCGCCAGTTAGAAGAACTCTCACCGTTTCCTAATTTCCCGAACAACATCGAGCATTCGCTCGCGTACACACGCTACAGGCAGAATGGTTGGCATCAATCTCAGACGCCCTCCGTCGTCGCGCGAATAGACATCGAGTCACACTGAACTCCCAAGGGCGCGCCGACCGACTCGTCCGGCGCGATCAAGAGAAACTAGTTGAATTGCGACGACAGAGAATTTCGAGACCGCAAAGGATATGGCGATTCCGGTGAGCTGCATAGGCCCGACAAGAAGCAAACCAAATAATATTAGTACGACTAGTTGGACGACCCCGGCCGTCATGAGCGCGAATTCTTCGCCACGGATTAATAGGAGCGGGCCCGTGACCGCAGCGATTGCGCCAAAGCCGAATCCCAAGCCCAGAACGACGAAAACCGAGTCAGGAATCTGAACAGAAGGTGGTGAAATCTGGTTCACGATTACGCCCGCGACCACGCCCAAGCACGGCCATACAACCAACACACTGGAAAACAGCGCCAGGTACCAACCATTCAATTGATACTTAGCTCCGACAAATCGTTTTAGAGCCGTTTGTCCAATGCTCACGTTTAGTACCGACAAACCGAGCATCGGACGTTGTGCGAGTTGGTAGTGGCCGACCAGGGCCACCCCTCCAATTCCTGCAATCATTGTGTCAGCATTACCTGTGATGGCATTCGCGATGTGAAGCACGAGCAAAGCCGCACTCTTTGCTCTCGTCGAGCTTCCTACGAGGATTCGCCTCAATTCCGATCTCGGCACGCGGCGCCGGCTTTGCCTTCGCGAGTCGTACAACAGCAACGAGCCCCCTGGCACAATCCTGGAGGCCCCCATAGCCAAGAGCAGGCCCGCCGTCGATGCATTCGAGATTCCAAACCAGAACCACGCGCTTGCCAATAACCCAGCGACGGTAAACAGTATCTGAATAGAGACAAACTTGGTGGCGACCAATGATTGCGTCGTTGACACAATTGAATACGTCGCCTGACCGGCTGCAAGGACAAAGGTCGCCGCGGACAAGACCAGATCACCGGATAGGCAGCCAAGTAAGACGGAGCCAGTCAGCGCGAGGACAAGGGTGAGGCCCAGCCTTGTGGGTGCAAGGGATGACAGAACTGAAGTTGTTTCATCGATTAGTGCCCCACGGGCGTGGGTGTCCTGCACAACTCGTTGCGTGATCAGGGTGTCAACAACGACGACCAAGATTCCCACGCCCGCCGATATGAGCGAAAAAGTACCCAGGACTTCCCCAGATGAGCGATACGCGAACACCAAGAACAAGACATAGGTCGCGAGACTCGAAGCGGCATTGCCTGCAGCGAAGGTTGCAACGCTCCCCAATGCTTTAACTTTCGTTGGCGAGAATGTCATACTCTCGAACCCACCTGTCTGCTACCGATTCCGGGCTACGAGCAGACAGGATTGTCTCGCGAAATCTCAAGGAGGGGATCAAGGCAGACAGCCCTTTGGGTTCCATTGCGAACTTTAGCCGATCAACCAATCCCTCGACCGACGAAAACAGCTGATCCGGACTATGGGCAAGACCCTCGTGGCCACTGATCCTGCTCATCAAAGCCGGGACACGAGCCGCTATCGCCTCGATTACGGCCAGTGGCTCTCCTTCGAACGAACTAGCCGTGACGAACAAGTCGCCAGATCTTACGTCTGACCAGGGGTCCTTTTGGAAGCCTCGGAACGTGACGTCTAAGGCAAGCAGACCAGCCAGGATCGATAAGTGCCTCCGCGCCGGACCGTCGCCAGTGACGACGATCGGACAGGCCACCTTCGCCCTCGATGCCGCGTTCAGGATCCAGCTCACGCGCTTACCGTCATTCAACCTACCAATTACAACAATTCTCTCCAAGGCTGCAGGTAAATCGCGAGCCGGAAGTTCGGGGTTTGCAGGATTGTAGATCACAGAGATCCCAGCTTTTCCCCCGGTGTAGCAGGCAACGAAGCGAGCACTATGAGCAGTCAGGATTCGTCGAACTACTCGGCCGACGATGGGATGTTGTTTCCACGGTTCGCGCGTATGTTCAGTGACGATTATCGGCACTCTTCCCAGCCAATGCATCCACTTAGCGATCGCGACGATCAATTCAGGTCTCTCGCAATGAACATGGATGATGTCCGGCCTAAAATTTAGGACTTGTTGCCTCAATTTCCAAGCCGACCTGAGCCATCCGAGAGGGTTATCGCCATACGGATTTGCAAGCGAACGAGAAGGATCGGATTGTTCGCCCGGCCAAGCGATTTCGCATGACGCTCGCTGAACTATGACACCACGCCTCAGAAGCGGGGGAATGATCCTGGCGACGCTCGCTTCAGCTCCACCACCCTCCAACCGGATAAGCACCGCGAGTACTCTCATCGCGGCTTGCCGACTGTGGACAAGATTCGATTGAGTTTTTCATTCCAAGTCTGTGTTCGAGCAAAAGCAAGCGCAGCTGTTGAGGCAGCTGCGTATCGCTGGGCATCGTAGTAGAGCGCCGCGCACTCGTCAGCCAACTCCTCAACAAGAGTACGACTGTTCACCAATTTCGTCGGACCGAACGCGAGGGTCTCTGGTATCGCCGACCCAAAACCTTGCACACGTAGGCCGACTGTTGGCATACCTTGTGAAGCCGCTTCCAGGACGCTGGGACAGGAAGAGTCCCTCATGCTATGAAAAAGCAGTAGATCTGCACCCTGATGGAGCGCGCGAGTTTCAGCCCAAGGAACCCGTCCTACCGATTCGTAGGCATCACCGAGATCTAGGTCGCGAGCTATCCGTTCTAGCTTGGCCGCCATGGGCCCGGCACCGACGACTTTGAGGTGAACGGGAACACCCATCTGCACTAGTCGGCCTAGAACCCTAAGCGCGATGTCCGGACGCTTGGAAGGTACTAGCCGTCCGAGCCAAAGGAGATTCAAAGGCCCGCTGATTGGCGGGCGAACCGACGTCGAAATAAGTGCCTCTTGTACACCATCAGCAAGCATCATGGTTCCACCGAGCACACCGGCTTTCCTCAGGAAAGCCCTCGACTCCATATTCGTCCAGATCGACCCCAGTGGCTGAGCCGATCTGCGTGCGAAGATCGCAAGGCGCAATCTCGCGACGGGAAATGTCGCCGATCTAAACAATTCGGAGGGAATTGCACCAACGGTAAGACCTCGAAAGATTGCGTGCTGCCCACCGCCCAAAGGTCCCCAGATCCACCGCGTATGAGTGTCTTCTTTTCTCAATATCGGAAATGGCGGTGGCAACCGGACTGATCCCCAACTCACGTGGTGGACAATGCCGACATCCGGATCACGCGTGGCCAGCACGGACGTTGCGTCGTGGGTCCATATCCGGTAGGCCCTCGCAGCGTCCACCAATCCCCGGATCCCTTCCGGTGCCTTTGTGGACGAGGACTCTTTCCCCAGTCGAATGAGGTCAATGCCCCGTTCTTGCCAGACGTGTGATTCGTCCTGTTCATCAGACGAAGCCTGAGTGAGAACGGAAACCTCGTATCCTCTATCCGCATATGCCTTCGCCCACTGCCAAGCGAGGCCAGCTTCAGTTCCAACATTCGCCTGCGCTTGGTACGCCGTGATAATGACCTTCATGTGGTCCCCTCTTAAAATGTTCGGCCACGTCTCTTACGGCTTCACTCCAGTTAGGCAGCAATGGTGCATCGAATCCAGTCGACGCAAGAAGCCGCGCTCGTCGTATTGCTTCATCCGCGTCGAGCCCGTCAGCGATAACTAAGCCGTCACACTTTGGGATCCCGTTCAGTCCCTCGACGAGCGCAATCACTGGAAGCCCCATGACGAGCGGAACAAGCACCTTATTCTTGACACCCGCGCCACTGCGCACGAGCGATAGGACTGCCAGGCTCCCGTCCAGCGCTCCCGAAAGGTCGTCTACCCAACCTCTCGCGGTAACTAAGCGGCCATAGCTGACGACCGGTAGGCCGGGACCAATAAGTTCAAGCTCGACATTGAAATTAGTGCTGAGGGCCGCGTGCCACTCAAGCGTTTCACGGAGCATTATCTGATTAGGGGGATAGGACCAGTCCGCAATCGCGCGTATTGGCCCGTCTACATTGGGGATCAGCGTTACTCCTGAATACTCCGAGCTCACTGAGTTTGGCACAATGTCTGCTTGCAAACGCGCGGGGAGGTACTTTGTATCGGACTCATAGTCAGACAGGGAAATGTAACTTACACCATCGCAGGATCTGCCAACATATTCCAAGACGAACTTCGCAAGACACCGTTTTAAAACGGTTATCGCCATGGACATGATCCAACTCTTTGCGCTCGTGATGTTCGACAACTGGATCCAACTGTCGCATACGTCGACATGAATATAAGCACCGGGAAACTTCTTCCGGAGGCGTGGTGCAATACCGCACGCCAGCGGCAGTCCCCCGACAAAGAAAATAGGATGGTGCGGCTCCGTTGTCTCAGACATACTGGCCGGATCAGGGAGTTGACAGCGCCAGAATTTGAACAGCTCCGGCCAATGCGGCCGCGTGCTCACCGTCGCTATCTGAACCACGCTTACGCCATTTGCACCGAGTCCCTCAATGAGCCCAATCTCCCGAACTCTGGCCCCCAGCGCCTCTTGCGGATGACGGCTCTCACGGACGTAAACGATTGTCATAGATTTCTCAACAGAAATTCCACTGATTGTCGCGGTCCCCTTGAGTTTGCTGTCAGCTGAGCTGCAACGTAGTAGCCAGCACCGGAGTGGTCGATTTTCGCCAACGCCTCACTGACAGTCGACAAGTTGTGAATCAAGTCATTCGGCAGCAGACCCGAAGCAAGCGGCCCGGTTAGAAACTCTGTCGGTCCTTGTCTAGCTGTGGTGAGTACCGGAATGCCTCTTTGAAGTGCTTCAATATGCGCCAGCCCGAGTGACTCATCTACGGAGGTCGACAGAAAGACATCAGCCGTGGTCCAGACATGTTCTGCGTCACCGTCGTCGAAAACCTGAATTGAGCGGAAGCTTCGCAACTCATCTCTGACCGAACGCTCCAGTTCGGTTTTCGCCGGCGGTACGACCAGGATTCCCGTCGCGCCAAGAGCTTCGACCGTCGAACAAAATAGTTCCAGGCGCTTGACGGGGTCGAGTCGAGCGATTGTGCCAAATACTATGTCCACGACACGTGACTTCACCAAAGGGTCACGAACACTCGATTTAGATACTTCTCTTGGCCCCAAGGGCAGAAGTAGCGCCCCTTTGACTCCAAGTTCATTTGCGCGAGCCAACAAAGCGCCGTTCACGCAGAAGACCCGCACGCGGAACGCGCGCAGCACGAGAGCACGGATCAGACTCAACTGCCAAGTGCCATGAATCACGAAGATCCGGACCCGGATGCCGTCTAGCACGATTGATGTCCACAGCGACCTGAAGTCGTTGGCAATAACCACCCCGCGAGGAGCTGGGAACGAACGCGATATAAGGCGCCCGTTGGATGCTTTCCTAGCAAGTGAGCTCGTTTTTGGAATCCTCCACAGCAGGGCATGCCCTTTGCCCACAAGTTCCACCGATACGTCGTAGAGAAATACTTCTCCCCCACCCCACACATTCTCACGAGAAGAAAGGACGAACTCCATTCTGATAATCCCTCGTTCCTTCTATTCGATCCGGTCAGGTAAAGTTGAATTTGCTTCGAAATTCAAATTGCCTTCGACGGGAAGCGCACCCCTTTTTCCGATGGTAGTCGAGTCCTCGTTGCCCAGATTGCTCAGCAGCTCCGCGAGAGCAGATAACTCCGATTGTGCAAGGTCGCAGATTTGAACCAATCAAGACCACAACTCTTCACTTGGGCTGGCCACGGAAACATCGGGGACGATTGGATAGCGGAAATCGCAAGTCAACACATTGAGAATGGCGACGAAGTCAAGAAACGGCGCTCCGTAAGGTTGCGCTGTAGGGGCCAGTATTGTCTTACCGGGGCGCACAACTTAGAACGAGACTCAGCCCCACTGTTGCTTTGGGGTGGTGGTTGGCTCGCTGCGCATCGTGCGAATTCCACGACATTGAAACGCTGGCAGCGGCATCTTGACCAGCACCAAGGGCCGACCTATGGATTAGGACTCGGACTCGGTCCGTTCGACATGGATACACAGAGGGCGGGCAACGTCATTACCCAGATTTCAGAACCGATCCACGTCCGCGCAATCTCTGACACCGTAGGACTTGGACATGCGACGAAACTTAGTTCGGACATTGCATTTCTATACCGGCGAGCCTGGCACCTGCGTTCAGACAAGGAGAATGGTCTAGGCCCAATAGGGATGTCGTTCCCTCGATATTTTCCTCATTGGTTGATAAACAGGGCCTGGCTTACCAAGGACTGGTACCGGACGGGCGTGCGTGAACTCTTGGCGCGCCTAGGAGGGCCTAGCAAGGTCGTTTTTATTGAGTTTGATCGGTCTCGTTGGGGATCGGATTCGCACTACTGGAGAGATCTTGGTATCCGGAGTGTTCTTCCGAGAACTCCAAGCGAGGCAGTTGAAGCGATGGCGCGACTTTCGGGGTTGTATGCTGGGCGCCTACATGCTGGCATAATCAGCGCGCTCCTTGGTCTACCGACTTGCGGATTTTCTTATCACCACGAGTTTGAGGCGCTCGCAGAAATAGTGGTGCCCATGGCCGGTTCAAGTTCCGCACCCGAAAGTGGTGAGTGGAATCCTTCTGTGGCCCAGCCTGGATTGATACGTCAGGTTCGCGAGAGAGGTCTGGACGCATTGTCAGACTTGACAAGACTCGTGGCCCCCGCATGAGCATGTCTAGCTTTGAAGTCAAAGGAATCGATAGACCTGTAACGCAGGAATCGGCTGTTTTCGGTCGAGCACTCTGGGTACGAGTCGCCAGATCATCACTCTACGTTCTCACTGTTGGTTCTTCCGTGTCCACGCTCCTTGGCTTCAACTCCATGCCCGCGGCTGCCTCCATGGCCATTTCGATTTCGACCGGATCGACTATAGCTTTGCTTTTTGTTGCAAGCTTCTTGCACTTCGTTGAAGGCCAGAAGCTGACCAGGACCATATGGTTGGTCCTCGGTTGTATCGCACTCTCAGGCGTGATCCCCCTCATTCGGAGCTACGGAGTAGAAGACGCGTCAAAATCGTCCTGGTTGGCGGCTCACGCCTGCCTCTTCGGCTTCTGCCTTCTGTGGCGTGCATTCACTATCGACTCGTTCTACCGTTGCTTGGGCATCACGATGATTTTGTCTCTCGCTAGTATCGCGCTTGGACAAAGCGCCTTTTCAATCGATGCTCGCAATGTATTTGTGGAGGGGCGGCTGACGGGAGTCTTTGGCCATCCGAACTTGAGCGGGATGGCGGCTGCACTGACGATCGTGTTGGCCGCACATCGACGAAAGGTAGTTTCAGTAGTAGGAATTAGTGCGATTGTCGTCGTAGTTGGTTCACTATCGCTCACGTCGCTCGTCTCGTTGGCATTGGGGCTCATCGTCGTGTGGACGCGGCCCGTGCGCGCAGTTAAGCTAGTCATCCTTGCTCTTGTAACTGCGAGTTACTTTGCGCCTCTGGTCCTCGCTTCGCTCAGCTCGAGCGAAGCCGACTTGCACCTATTTACTGGTCGCGTCGCAGTCTGGGAATGGGTGCTAAGCCAACACTTTGATCCCACGATCGGAGGTGGACTCTCGGCGTTTACTTCGCTCTCAAGACTTGGTCAGATTCCTTGGGTACACGCCCACAATCAGCTACTGATGGACGTCGCGACTGGAGGAGGAACTCTTGCCGCGCTGACAGTTATCTGGATCATCGTCCTTGGCCGATCGGCCGTTAACGCCGAGTCGGTTTTGCCACTAGCTGTCTGGGCGATGCTGATAATTCATTCAATTACGGAAGTTCCATTCTTCGTTGACTATCCCGGCGGACGCTTACTCCTGCTCACACTCTCAATTGGAGCCATCATCTCCTCGCAAGCCCGATCAGCGGTGCCGTCTCGATATCGAGATGAAACGCCGTTGGGCGGGGCGCGCACAGAACATTCGCGATGAACTTCCTGCGACGTCTAGTGATTCAACTGGATTCCGACTAGCCGTTCACGCCTTACGTCAACTCCACAAGACTTATTGCGGAAGATCCTTGCGTCCGCGCCCCAATTCTGTCAGCGCTCTTCGAAAACCCGCGTCGCGGGCCTGGTCGCCCAGGCGCCGGAAGACTTCGCTGATCCGTGGTGCCCGCAGCGCGCGGGCGTAGTACTCCGTCTGCGACGCAGCTTCGGAGCCGGTCATGACGCGACCGCCAACACGGTCGGCGATGTCAACGCTGAAGAGCTCGTCGTAGCGGGCCAGTGAGGCCATCTCGACGACGGCCGCGACCGTGGGTCGGCGCGCGCTGACGGCTTGGTGTTAACGCCGACTGAAAACAGGTGAGTATTCGAGTCTCTGAGCCCCACCCGATCGTGCGGTTGAGCCCCACTGGTCGTGCGGAAGAGCACCAGTGGTG
>NZ_JASJVI010000013.1:0-54049 GCF_035019865.1 Cryobacterium sp. 10I5 | reverse complement strand
CGGTCGGCCCGTCGCTCCCAACTCGGCTCCGAGCCACCGCGACCGACCAAGCGGCGCCGCAGGGGCGCCTGGGGCTGCCTGATCGCGTTCGTCGTGCTGGTGGCGCTCGTGGCAGGCGCCGTCTTCGCCCTGCAGGGCCCCATCTCCCAGCTGCAGGCGACCCTCGCGGGTCCCGCCGACTATTCCGGGTCTGGCGAGACGAAGGTCGTGGTCATGATCCACGACGGTGAGACCGGGTCCGACGTGGCGAACACGTTGGTGTCCCAGGACGTCGTCAAGAGCTACGTGGTCTTCTACAAGCTCCTCCTGAAGGTCACCCCCGCTCCGGTCTTCCAGCCCGGCGCGTACCAGCTCATGACCAAGATGAGCGCGAGCGCGGCGCTCACCGCGCTCCAGAACCCCGCGAGCAGGCTCGAACAGACCGTCGTGATCCCGGAGGGAACGGCGGAGGCGGACATCCTGCAACTCGTGAGCGAGGGGACGAACCTCCCGCTCGCCGACCTCCAGGCGGCGTCGAAGGATGTCGCGGCCTTCGGCCTTCCCGCCGAGGCCACCAAGCTCGAGGGGTTCCTGTTCCCCGCGACGTATACCTTCGCTCCGGGCGTCACCGCGAAGGACGCACTCAAGACCCTCGTCGACCGGCAGTTCCAGGCCCTGGACTCTGCCGGGGTCGCGGCAGGCGACCGGTGGAAGACCGTCGTTCTCGCCGCCCTTATTCAGAAAGAGGCCGGCCTCGCCGCGGACTATCCCAAGGTGGCCCGGGTGTTCCTGAACCGGCTCGACCCCGCCCAGTGGCAAAGCGGGCTGCTGCAGTCCGACGCGACGGTGGCATACGGCACCGGGCACACGAACGTCGTCACGACGACGGATGCCGAACGCGCAGACGCAGGCAACGCATACAACACCTATGTGCACCCCGGTCTCCCGGTCGGCCCGATCTCGAACCCGGGGGACCTCGCGATCAACGCCGCCCTGCACCCCGCCGACGGGACCTGGCTGTACTTCGTGACCTGGAACCTCGACACCGGCGAGACCATCTTCTCGACCACCGCAGCAGAACACGAAGCCGGCGTCGCCCAGTGGCAGGCCTGGATGAAGGACCACCCCGAATATGGTTGAGCGCATGACACGGACACCGCTACTGCCACTGCCTGAGCGCCTGAGCCAGGGAAAGCCTGTGGAAGGATAGTGGGCATGCTTCGTTGGCTCACCGCAGGAGAGTCCCACGGCCCCGAACTCGTCGCCATTGTCGAGGGTTTGCCCGCAGGGATCCCGATCACACTCGATTCGATCCGCCTCGATCTCGCGCGCCGCAAACTCGGCTACGGCCGGGGTGCCCGGATGACGTTCGAACAGGACGAGCTCACCATTTCCGGCGGCGTCCGGCACGGGTTCACCCTGGGCGGGCCTGTCGCGCTGCGGATCGGCAACACCGAATGGCCCAAATGGTCAGAGGTCATGAGTGCGGATCCCGTCGAGACCGCTCCGGGAGAGGCGCAGAGCACCCGCGGCCGCGGTGCCCCGCTCACCCGGCCCAGGCCGGGACACGCCGACCTGGTCGGCATGCAGAAGTACGGCTTCGACGAGGCCAGGCCCGTCCTCGAGCGAGCCAGCGCCCGCGAGACCGCCGCCCGGGTCGCCCTCGGCGCCGTCGCCCGGTCGTTCCTGGCCGAACTCGGCATCCGCCTCGTCAGCCACACCCTCGCGATCGGTCCCGTGCGCGTGCCGGAGGACGCCCTGCTGCCGCATCCGGACGACGTCGAGACCCTCGACGCCGACCCGCTGCGCTGCTTTGATGCTGCGACGAGCGCGCTGATGGTGGCCGAGGTCGACCAGGCCCACAAGGACGGCGACACCCTCGGCGGTGTCGTCGAAGTGCTGGCGTACAACCTGCCGCCCGGTCTCGGTTCGTTCGTGCACTGGGACCGGCGACTCGACTCCCAGCTCGCGGCGGCGCTGATGGGCATCCAGGCGATCAAGGGCGTCGAGGTCGGGGACGGCTTCCTCACCACGACCCGCCGCGGCTCGCACGCCCACGATGAGCTCGTGCAGTCCGACGGTCGCATCCAGAGGGTCAGCGACCGCGCTGGCGGCACGGAGGGCGGCATGAGCACGGGAACCGTGCTGCGGGTGCGGGCGGGCATGAAGCCGATCGCGACGATCCCGCGGGCACTGCGCACCGTCGACGTCACGACGAGCGAGGCCGCCCCGGCCCACCACCAGCGGTCGGATGTCTGTGCCGTTCCGGCGGCCGGCGTCGTCGCCGAAGCCATGGTCGCGCTCGTCCTCGCCAACTCGGTGCTGGAGAAGTTCGGCGGAGACTCGATCGACGAGACCAGGCGCAACCTGGAGTCCTACCTCGCGCACATCCCCGTCAACCTCAAGACGGGCGCGTCGAGCGACGCTTCGCTGTGATCACGGCGGCACTGTGACGCCGGACCTGCCCGCCGTGCCGGAACCGGCAGTGGACAGCGACCGGCCCGAGTTCCCGCTCGTGTTGATCGGGCCGATGGCTGCGGGAAAGACCAGGGTCGGCAAGCGGGTGGCACGGGTCCTCGGTGTTCCATTCGTGGACACGGACGCGCTCGTCGTCTCCGGGCACGGTTCCATCGCCAACCTCTTCAGCAGGTACGGCGAAGAGCACTTCCGTGCGCTGGAACGAATTGCCGTCGGCCAGGCCCTCTCCACCCGGGCCGTCGTCTCCCTCGGCGGGGGAGCTGTGCTCGATCCGGGCACCCGTGCCGACCTCGCCCGGTGCCGGGTGGTCTACCTGAGCGTGACCGAGCAGGCGGTTGCCGGGCGGATCAACGGGGCCAAGCGGCCACTGCTGGCCGGCGGGCTCTCCGACTGGATCCGCATCTACGAACTTCGCCGCCCGCTCTACGAAGAGCTCGCCGGCCTCCACATCGACACCTCGAATCGCCCGATGGATTCCATCGCCGACGATGTCGTGGCCTGGACCCTGAGAGGGCAGAACACGCATGACTGACGTTCCTGACAACACCGTGAGCACAGAGACCGCAGAGACGACCCAGACCGCACAGACGGCCGAGATCGCGGAGACGACCGTCATCACGGTGCCGGGCGTCGACAGCTACCCGGTCATCATCGGTCGCGGCCTGCTCTCCGAGGTCGCGGAACAGCTCGGCCCGAAGGTCGCCAAGGTGCTCATCGTGCACACCTCCACGCTCGGCGCGCGCGCCGTCGCCCTCCGAGAGGGCCTGCTCGCCCACTACGAGGTGCTCATCGCCGAGGTCCCGGATGCCGAGGCCGCCAAACGGGTCGAGGTCGCCGCATTCTGCTGGCAGGTGATGGGCCAGGCCGACTTCAGCCGGACCGACGCCGTGATCGGGTTCGGCGGCGGAGCCGCGACCGACCTCGCCGGTTTCGTCGCAGCCACCTGGCTCCGCGGCGTTCGCCTCGTCCAGCTTCCGACGAGCGTGCTCGGCATGGTCGATGCGGCCGTCGGCGGCAAGAACGGCATCAACACCGCGGAGGGCAAGAACCTCGTCGGCACCTTCTACGCACCCGCCGCCGTGATCTGCGACCTCGACGTGCTCGACGACCTGCCTCGCAACGAGGTCCTCGCCGGCTTCGCCGAGATCGTGAAGGCCGGCTTCATCCAGGTGCCCGAGATCCTCGACATCGTCGAGGCGGATGTCTCGGCCGTGACGGACCCGAAGACACCGCAGTTCCGTCGCGTGCTCGAACTCGCGATCGAAATGAAGGCCCGCGTCGTCGGCGCCGACTTCAAGGAATCCGGGCTGCGCGAGATCCTCAACTACGGGCACACCCTCGGCCACGCCGTCGAGCACGCCGAACGGTACGGCTGGCGGCACGGCGCAGCCGTCTCGGTGGGCATGATGTTCGCCGCAGAGCTCGCGCGGCTGAGCGGTCGGCTGTCCGACGAGGCGGCCGACCGGCACCGCAGCATCCTCGAGTCACTCACCCTGCCGACGAGCTACCCGGTCGGCCGGTGGAACACCCTGCTCGCGACGATGCAGCGCGACAAGAAGACCCGCAGTGGCATGCTCCGCTTCATCGTTCTCGACGACATCGGGAAGCCGACGGTGCTCGAAGGCCCGGACTCCTCCCTGCTGTTCGCCGCGTACCAGGAAATTGGGTCCTGACGTCGTCGTCGAGAAATGGGTCTTAGAATGATGGCCTGAGCGGGCAGGCGCCCGGTCGCCGACCAGAGCCGATCGGAGAACAGGGTGAACCAATGGACCGTGGGGTCGACAGGTGAACCCTCTCGGGACGTCGTGCTGAAACTCGCCAGGGCGCACGAGTCCGCGTTGGGCTCGGCATTCGCTGCCGGCGCCGGTGCGGGGCCGGCCCGCCTCCTTCCCGCCTTCGGTGCACGTGGCCACGCCGATTCGAACCTGATCGCGGATGCCCGCGGCGGCGTGCGCAGGCTCGTCCAGGAATCCTGGGAACGGTCCTTGTCACTGCACATCGATCCCGCCCGCCCGGCACCCGAGCCGGAATTGTCGTCCGACGAGCTCAGGGAGCTGCGCGACCGGCACCCTCTCTCCGCCGTGCTCCCTGTCGTCCAGAGCCTTCTGATCCGGCATTCCCTCGAGTCCGGTCTCATCGTCGCCATCGGGGACGAGTCCGGCAGGCTTCTCTGGATCGACGGCGACCGCACCGTGCGTCGCCGTGCCGAGGGCATGTTGTTCGTCGAGGGAGCCGACTGGTCGGAACGCCGGGTCGGCACGAGCGCCCCGGGCACGGCCCTTGCGCTCGACCACGGCATCCAGATCCAGCGCGCGGAGCACTTCAACCGGCTCGCGCACTCGTGGAGCTGCACGGCCGTGCCGATCCACGACCCGGATTCCGGCACGATCCTCGGAGTCATCGACGTCACGGGCGGCGACGATGCGGTCGGCCCCCAGACGCTTCCGCTCGTCGAGGCGGCGGCCTGGGCGGTGGAGGCCGAACTGCGCATCCAGCGGCTGCGCGATCGAAGCGGCAACGGACCAGGCCACAGCGGCTCGTTCGAACGCGCGGTCGTACGTGTCGCCGGATTCGCGCAGGCGCCGGCGGTCCCGACCCAGAGGCGCCCGACGAATGCCCGGGTCTCTGTGCTCGGGCGCGACACCGGTCTCCTCGAGAACGGTCTCGGTACCTTCGAGCTCAGCCCGCGCCACGCCGAGATCCTCACGCTGCTCGCGTGGTACCGGGACGGCCTGACCGCCGACCGGCTGTCCCAGCTGCTGAGCGACCAGTCGAACTCCGTCGACAACCTGCGCGCGGAGATGGTCCGCCTGCGGAAGGTCCTCGACGGAACGACGCCGCCCCTCTCGATCGCCTCCCGGCCATACCGGCTCGGTTCGCCGGTCGAACTGGACGCGCAGCGCGTGCTCGCCCTCCTCGAGCGCGGCGCCCACCGGGTGGCGCTCGGCACCTATCGCGGGCCCTTGCTGCCCGCCTCCGTCGCCCCCGGTATCGTCGAAATCCGATCGGAGATCAGTTCCCGGCTGCGTCAGGCGCTGCTGAGCGACGCGAGCCCCGACCTACTCCTCGAGTACGCCCGCAGCGACGAGGCCGCCTGGGACGAGGAGGTCTGGCGCGCGTGCCTGGAACTGCTGCCGCCCCGGTCGCCGAAACGGGCAGCCGTCGTCGCTCGCCTCGCGAAGATCGAGGCAGACCTCGCCGACGCCGGCGCCCCGGGTGCCGGGCGCAACCTCCCGCAACCCTGACGCAACGGTCGCCCGCCGTACGCTCGGTCCAGGTCCGCAGCAGGCGGACCCCACCGACACCGTCGTCGACGAGGAGAGAAATGACCGTCTATGCCAACCCCGGGACCCCGGGCGCCAAAGTCACCTTCAAGCCCCGCTATGAGAACTGGATCAACGGAGGCTGGGTCAAGCCCGTCAAGGGCCAGTACTTCGAGGACATCTCGCCGGTGAACGGCAAGCCCTTCGCCGAGGTCGCCCGCGGAACGGCGGAGGACATCGAACTCGCCCTCGACGCCGCCCACCGGGCAGCGCCCGCCTGGGGCAAGACCACGGCGACCGAGCGCGCCGCCGTGCTCAACAAGATCGCCGACGTCATCGACGCCAACAAGGAACTGCTCGCCGTCGCTGAGACCTGGGACAACGGCAAGCCCATCCGCGAACCGCTGAACGCCGACCTTCCGCTCGCGAGTGACCACTTCCGCTACTTCGCCGCGGCGATCCGCTCGCAGGACGGCGATCACGCCGAACTCGACAACGACACCGTCTCCTACCAGTTCCACGAGCCGCTCGGCGTCGTCGGCCAGATCATCCCGTGGAACTTCCCGATCCTGATGGCCGTCTGGAAGCTCGCTCCCGCCCTCGCGGCCGGGAACGCGATCGTGATGAAGCCGGCAGAGCAGACCCCGGTGTCGATCATGGTGCTGATCGAACTGATCGGCGACATCCTGCCGCCCGGGGTGCTCAACATCGTCAACGGGTTCGGCCTCGAAGCAGGCAAGCCGCTCGCCTCTTCCCCCAGGATCCGCAAGATCGCGTTCACGGGGGAGACCACGACCGGCCGTCTCATCCTGCAGTACGCGAGTGCCAACATCATCCCTGCCACCGTCGAACTCGGCGGCAAGAGCGCGAACATCTTCTTCAGTGACGTCGCCCAGGAGCAGGACAGCTTCTACGACAAGGCCCAGGAAGGTTTTGTGCTCTTCGCCTTCAACCAGGGCGAGGTCTGCACGGCACCGAGCCGGGCGCTCCTGCAGAAGCCGATCTACGAGAGCTTCCTCGGCAGTGCGATCGAACGCACCCGCAAGGCGATCCAGGGCAACCCGCTCGACACTGACACCCAGGTCGGCGCGCAGGCGAGCAACGACCAGCTCGAGAAGATCCTGTCGTACATCGACATCGGCAAGCAGGAGGGCGCCCGTCTCGCCCTCGGCGGCGAGCGCGTCGACCTCGGCGGCGAGCTGAGCGGCGGCTACTACGTGCAGCCGACCATCTTCGAGGGCAACAACAAGATGCGCATCTTCCAGGAAGAGATCTTCGGACCGGTCCTGGCTGTGACGAGCTTCTCCGACTACGAGGACGCCATCTCGATCGCCAACGACAACCTCTACGGCCTCGGCGCCGGAGTCTGGTCCCGCAACGGCAACGTGGCCTACCGGGCCGGCCGCGACATCCACGCCGGCCGGGTGTGGGTGAACAACTACCACCACTACCCCGCTGGTGCTGCCTTCGGCGGCTACAAGAGCTCGGGCATCGGCCGCGAGAACAACAAGCTCGCCCTCGGGCACTACCAGCAGACCAAGAACCTGCTCGTGTCCTACTCGGAGAAGCCGCTCGGCTTCTTCTAAACCAGCATCGAATCGAAAGGGGTCGCCGGCATCGACCGGCGGCCCCTTTCGACCGAACCGCACCCCGAGTACCGTTGGTGCACATCCCGCCCGATGACCATCGAGTGTGAATCGAATCTGAAAGGCCAGGCAATGTCGCCAGCAGCGCCCGCACTCACCACGGTCATCGCCGCCGTCACCATTCCGGGGGAGACGACCCCGCGAGTCGAATTCACGCCGGCCGCGGTCGGCACCCTGCGTGAGCTCTGGTCCGAGGTCGGACCGCTCATGTTCCACCAGTCCGGCGGATGCTGCGACGGCAGCTCCCCGATGTGCTTTCCGGCAGGGGAGTTCATCACCTCCGACCGCGACGTGCTGCTGGGCCGGCTCGACATCGCGCCGGCCGGCGAAACCGCCCAGGTCGTCGACTTCTGGATGTCCGCAGAGCAGTTCGAATACTGGAGTCACACCTTCCTGACGGTCGACCTCGTCCCCGGCCGGGGCAGTGGCTTCTCCCTCGAAGCTCCGCGCGGCGTGCGTTTTCTGATCCGGTCCCGTCTGATGGACAGCTTCGGCTGACTCCTTCGGCGGCCCATCCTCAACAGGCCGGCTCCCGGCATCCGCCTGTGGACAACCGCCGCGGAGCGAGCCCGCCCGGGCATTCTGTCCGGCATGACTTCTTCTTCCCTCTCCATCGAAGACCAGCCGCCCGTCACCTCCCGCGAGGAGGCACGCGAACGTGTCGCCGACCTCGTCGGCCACGCCATCAGCCACCAGCTGTGGCTGATGCTCTTCGACGCCGACGGCAGGCAACTGCCGGTGCTCATCCCCGTCGGGGGCCTGCCGCTGCGTCCGGAGCCCGGCGACGGCGCCGGCATGGCCGCCACCCTCACCGCGGTGCTTGCGGATTTCGCGCCTGGCGGGAGCATCGTGCTGACCCTCGAGCGCCCAGGCTCCGCACAGCTCACCGCACCGGACCAGGCCTGGGCCCGAGAGCTGAGAGCCTCGTTTGGAAAGGTCCTGACGATCCTCGGCCTGTTCGTCGCCCATGACACCGGGGTGTCCGAGCTCGCGGAGTGACGGTGGCGTGGGAGCGACCGGGATCAGAACGGCACAGCACCAGCCTTTGGCTGTGAGCTCCCGGGCAACTACACTCGTTTGAGGCCGATTCGGCCGCGCACCTTCCTAACTGAACTGAATGAACGGAAACGCTTTCCATGGCATCAACCGCCGATATCCGAAATGGCGTCGTCCTCAACATGGACGGCCAGCTTTGGGCCGTCACCGACTTCCAGCACGTCAAGCCGGGCAAGGGCGGCGCTTTCGTTCGCACCAAACTGAAGAACGTCGTCACGGGCAAGACCGTCGACCGTACCTTCAATGCCGGCGCCAAGATCGAGACCGAGAACGTCGACCGCCAGGACTTCCAGTACCTGTACGCGGACGGCGACTCCTACGTCTTCATGGACGTGTCCGACTTCGACCAGCTCACCGTCTCCAGCGTCGTCGTCGGCGAAGCCTCGAACTTCCTGCTCGAGAACCAGAACGTGACCATCGCGCTCCACAACGGCAACCCGCTGTATGTCGAGCTGCCGGCATCCGTCGTGCTCGAAATCACGTACACGGAGCCCGGCCTGCAGGGCGACCGCTCCACCGGCGGAACCAAGCCCGCCACCGTTGAGACCGGCTTCCAGATCCAGGTCCCGCTGTTCCTCGAGCAGGGCACCAAGGTCAAGGTCGACACCCGCACCGGTGACTACCTCGGCCGCGTCAACTAGTGAGCGCACGCACGAAGGCGCGTAAGCGCGCCCTCGACATCCTGTACGCCGCCGATGTGCGGCAGACGACGATCCCGGAGTCCCTCGCCGCCGAGGCGCAGCGGGCCGCGAGCGAACCCGCCCGGATGGCCTCCTGGCTGTACGCACGCGAGATCGTGGACGGTGTCGTCGATCACCGCGAGGAGATCGACGAACTCATCGAGACGTATTCACAGGGCTGGACGCTCAAGCGGATGCCGGTCGTCGACCGGGCCATCCTGCGGATCGGGATCTGGGAGATCCTGTTCAACGATGCCGTCCCGCACGCCGTCGCGATCGACGAAGCCGTCGAGGCCGCGAAGATCCTGTCGACGGATGATTCCGCCGGGTTCGTCAACGGATTGCTCGGCAGGATCGCGCAGACGGCGCCCCCGGCGCCGGCTGCTCCCGCAGCGTCCTAGGCTCGTCCCGCACCGTTCCGTTCGTCCAGGGGAAGATCATGAGCAACGACAGGCCAGAGCCGTTCCCGTCCTACCCGGACCAGTCCGGGCTGCCGGCGTCCCCCGAGCACGCGACCGGGCACCAGGAGCCGCTCCAGCCGGCCCCGCAGCAGGAGTACCCCCAGGTGCCGCGCACGAACACGCTCGCGATCGTCTCGCTCGTGTCCGCGTTCGTCGTGTCCCTCGTGGCTGTGATCACCGGGCACATCGCGCTCGGCCAGATCGCTCGCCGCGGTGAGCGGGGGCGCGGCCTCGCGATCGCGGGGCTCGTGCTCGGCTATGTCGGTCTCGCGTCCACCGTGGTGCTCGTCGTTGTCTCGATCCTGTTCGCGGCGGCCTTCGGTCGCGTCTTCCTGAACATGGCGCAGCACGGCGGCTTCGGCGGGCCGGTCACCTCTGCGACGAGCGAACCGGATGCCTCGGGCGGTGCCCTGCCGAGCGGCACGCTCGGTGCTGCCCACTTCGACGACGGGTACCTCTCGGTCGGCACCGGGAGCACGATCGTGGACGAATACATCGACCCGATGTGCCCGTACTGCGGCCAGTTCGAGGCGACCAACGGCGCGCTGCTCGCGAGCCGCGTCGACGACGGTTCGATCACACTGCGCATCCACGCGCTGACCTTCCTCGACCAGGCCTCCCAGGGCACGTACTACTCGAGCAGGGCATCCGCTGCCCTCACCTGCGTCGCAACCCTCGAACCGGCATCGACCCTCGACTACCTCGCGGCACTGTTCGCGAACCAGCCGCAGGAGAACACCGAGGGCCTGACCGACGACCACCTCGCCGCGCTTGCGCCGGCGGGAACCGACATCTCCGCCTGCATCGCCCAGGGCGACTACCAGCTGTGGTCGGAAGCGAACACGGATGCCGCCCTCAACGGGCCGATTCCCGGTGCGGAAATCGATTCGATCCAGGGAACACCGACCGTACTCGTCGACGGAGCCCAGTACCCGGGCGGACTGACCGACAGCAGCGAGTTCCAGGCATTCCTCGACTCCGGTTCCGGTTCCGGATCCGGCCAGCCGACGACCCAGGGGTCGTCCGGCGCCTGAGCGTCATCCGGCCCGGCTACAGAACGGCGTAGAGGCCTTCGAGGGCACTGGGGATCGAGTCGAAACTGCCGATGCGCTGGCCGTCCTCGTCGACCAGCAGGAACCCGCGCGGCGTGCGTTCGAGGATGCCCGCGAGTTCGTCTGTCACATCGTGACGGACCTCCCAGCGTGCCGGGCCGGCGTCGACGACGGAAAACAACTGAATGAGGTCCGTCCGGTCCATTCAAATCCTTTATCTGTGCGTGCTTTCGCCAGCGGATGCCTGCCGCGGGACAATACTGACGTGTGCCGGGCGTGGCCGCAACTGCTGTCCGGTAAACACCGTGTGAAGTCCGGCAACCGAGACTGTTTCCTCAGAGTGCGACGGCCAGGGCCAGGATCCTCGGTTGCGGCTGGTCGGGCCAGGTGCCGGAGAGATGCTCAGGGACGCCGCCGGCGGTCGTCCGGGCCGCGACCACGATCGTCTCCGCCGCAGGGTCGCCGGGCACCCGGAGCACGACGAGGCGGAGCGAACCGGCCTCGATAACCGTCGAACCAGACTCGTCCCTGGTCGAGGGAGCGGTCACCGGCGGCAGGGACGGGGTGTGCGCATCCGCAGTGCCGCTGCCCGAGACCCTTGCCGTGGACTCGCGGAAGACGAGTGTTCCGTCGACGTCGACGAACTCGTCGGCCTGGGTGCCGCCGCGGAGGATGGTCGTTGCGAGCGCGGCGAGGTATGCGGGGTCTCCGGTGGCGTCGTAGGTCCAGCGACGGCCCAGGACCGAGTGTTCCATCGTGCCGATCAACCAGGCGTCTCCGCCCTCGAGGGGTGCATCGCGATACGTCAGCGGCACCTGGAGCACCGGGCCGTCGCCGGAGCGAACGAGGAGAGTCTCGATGCCGACCTCACCATTCGGATCGTCGAAACGGTAGGCCCCGACGGCGGACAGGGCGGCGGGAGTGCCGGAGAACCACGACTGCGTGCGCAGCCAGGGTTCGACGAGTTCAAGCTTGGACGGCCGAAGCTGGGCGCGGTGGATGAGTGCCATGTCCTCGATGCTAGGGCACGGCCGTGTCGCAGAAACGGCTGTCAGACTGGGGAGATGTCGAGAGCAGCAGAGAAGTCCGTGTCGGTCCGCAGGTCGTCTACGCCCACATCCATACCCCGAACGATCGGCCGGATCGTGCTCGGTGCCTTCCTGGTGTTCGCCGGCATCAGCCACCTCACCTGGAGTCGCTCGGAATTTCTCGCCCAGGTGCCCGCGTGGGTGCCGCTCAAACGGGACACCGTCGTGCTTCTCTCCGGTGTCGCCGAGGTCGGTCTTGGCGGTGCACTCGTCGGGCTGCCCGGCCGGCGGATCACGGTCGGGTGGCTTGTCGCCCTGTTCTTCGTGGCCGTCTTCCCCGGCAATATCGCGCAGTTCGTGACCAGGACGGATGCCTTCGGCCTCGACTCGGACCGGGCCCGCGGCATCCGACTCCTCTTCCAGCCCCTTCTCGTGGTCTGGGCGCTCTGGTCGGCGGGGACCCTGCACCGTCGGCGGCGTTGAGGCCGCTCCGCCACTGTTGGCGTGAGTCGTCGGCTGGGAGACTGGGGGCGTGAGCCCAGAACCGATTCCGTCGTCCGCTGCACCAGACGGTCCGCACGCGTCGTCGCCCGTGCCTCGAGTCGACCACTACGCCAACGGGCAGACCAAGGCAAGCGGGAGCACCCTCGATGGGGAACTGCACGGTGCGTGGGAATGGTTCCGCACGGACGGCACGCTGATGCGTACGGGAGAATTCGACCGCGGTCGTCAGGTCGGCGTCTGGCGCACCTGGGCCAGGGACGGCCGCCTGGTCAAGGAGACCAGCTTTCGCTGAATCGCCCAGTGACTCGATTCCGCGCCCTCCCTAGCCGGTGGGGACGCTCTCGCACGCGAGCTGCGCGCCGCGCGCTGTCCAGCGCGACGGCGAGCGTGGCTAACTCAGGAGATTCCTGGTGTCGGGTCGGATCGGCCTCACTGATCCGCGGGCAGGGTCGCTCACCCGGGCGCATCTCCTGAGTTAGCCACAGAGTCCTGGCGTGCGCACTTAGATGTCTGAAACTCAAGATGATCAACCATAAATTAGATGAGCAAGTCTCGTATTCCTGTTCGATTCGGGGTAGAATCGGGGCATGGCAGGAGCTACCGATCCCCAGTCACACACCCCGCAGACACCCGGTTCCGGGACTGCGGGGGATCAGCCCATCACGGTGGGCCTCGCATCCACCGAATCGTCGGATGGGCAAGGCCAGTCGGCGCATCCGGTTGCGATTGCCGAGGGTTTCGAAGGCGCTGACGGGCTGGCGGGCTCGGTTCCGTCGGTGCATGCGGATGCTGTCGCCCGGCTTGCCGCGGCCCGGGCAGTCTTGGTAGACGCTCTAGCCGCGATTCCGGTCGGGCTGCTCAGTGACGCGGAAGCCGTCACTGCGCTGAAAGAAGTCGAGGCGATCGGGCGGACGGTGGATGCGGCCCGGGTGACCACCGCAACCGACGTCGACCGGCGGGCCCGGGTGCTCGGCCGGGAGGGTCTGGCCTGGAAGATGGGTTGCCGGGGGCCGTGGGACGTACTGACCCGGGTGACCCGGGTGTCCGCCCGGGAGGTCAAGCGGCGCATCAAGCTCGGGGACGCGGTGTTGCCCCGCCGGGCGGGCCTGGCGGTGTTGCCGCCGTTGTTCCCGGTCGTCGGGGCCTCGCTGGCGGCGGGGGACATCGGTGTGGAGGTGGCCGAGCTGATCACGACGGGGCTCGGGGCGGTGAGTCACCGGGCGGTCCCGGCGGAGGTGGAGGTCGCCGAGCGTGCCCTGGTCGCCACGGCGGCCGGGTGGATCACCCCGGAAACCGAGATCCTCGCCGGCGCCGGGGTGCCGGCGGCCGCGGACCTGATCCGCGGCATGGTGCTGCAATGGCAGGCCATCCTCGACCCCGACGGGATGCTCCCGCAGGAGGACCTGTTCGAGGCGAAATCGAACATCGGCTTCGGACAATTGAAGAACGGCCTGTACCCGGTGAAGGGCGGGGTGACGCCGGAACTGTTCGGGATGATGAACACCCTCTTCGACGCCTTCCTCAGCTTCCACGCCCGGCCCGCGTTCCCCACCGAGGAGGAGCAGGCACTGATGGACTCGGGGCAGATGATTCCCGGGGCCGAGACCGCGGGCACCACTGACGGCACCGACGCGGGCACTGACGCCGGTACGGGCCCGGAGCTCGACGTGATCGAGGCCAAGCTGCGGGAGCGGCGCGCGGATAGCCGCACGGGCGGGGAGAAACGTGCGGACATCCTGCGGGCGTTGTTCGAGCACGCCGCCCGGGACGAGGACACGCCCAGCATGGGTGGGTCGGCGCCGACGGTGATGGTGCATGTGAACGCCGCGGACCTCGCCTCCGGGGTCGGCGTCGGGTGGATCGACGGCGTCGAGGCTCCGGTGTCGCTCAAGACGGTGCATCAGCGGATCTGTGACGGCGGGTTCCAAGGGGTGTTGTTCGGGGCGAACAACCAGGTGTTAAAGCTGGGTCCGGAGCGGCGGTACTTCAACCGGGCGCAGCGCCGGGCGATCACCGCCCGCGACGGCGGCTGCATCATCCCCGGCTGCACAGCCCCGGCCCACTGGGCCGAAGTGCACCATGTGAAGCCGTGGGCGAAGGACGGGCCGACGACAGTCGACAACGGGGTGCTCCTGTGTTGGTTCCATCACCACACGATCGATACCTCGGGGTGGGAGATCCGGATGGTGAAGGGTTCACCCCAGGTCCGGGCGCCGGGGCTGATCGACCCGCAACGGCTCTGGCGGCCACCAAACCGGCACCGCGCCCGCCAGGTCCTCACCGGACCACCCAACCGCGACTGAACACGACTGACCGGGCCTGGCCGGGGCTGCTGCTAGGCTGGGCATTGGTAACAGCCATCCTTTAACAACCGTCCGGTGAGGCGGGGAAGGAGGCCTTAGTTTTGTCACGCATCGTGCTCAACCAGGCTGAAATAACCCGGGCTTTGACTCGGATCTCCCACGAGATCCTGGAGTCCAACCGGGGACCGGACAACCTCGTCATCCTCGGCATCCCGACCAGGGGCGTTGCCCTCGCCCGGCGGATCGCCGACATCATCGAGCGGATCGAACCGGCCGCGGCACCCGTGAGTTCGGGGTCCCTCGACGTCACGATGTACCGCGACGATCTCTCTCACACCCGCACGCGCACGCCGTCCCGCACCCTCGTGCCCGCGAGCATCGACGGTGCGACCGTGGTGCTCGTCGACGACGTGCTCTACTCCGGCCGCACCATCCGCGCGGCCCTCGACGCCCTCGGAGACCACGGCCGTCCCGGGATCGTACGCCTCGCGGTCCTCGTCGACCGCGGCCACCGGGCGCTGCCGATCCGTGCGGACTTCGTCGGCAAGAACCTCCCGAGCTCGACGGAGGAACGCATCAATGTGCACCTCCTCGAGGTCGACGGCGACGAATTCGTGAGCATCGACGGCGGGAGCGCCGAATGAAGCACCTCCTTTCCACCAAAGACCTCAGTCGCGACGACGCCATCACGCTCCTCGACATCGCTGAAGACATGGCGGATGTCTCCACGCGCGAGGTGCGCAAGCTCCCGACGCTCCGCGGCAAGACCGTCGTGAACCTTTTCTTCGAAGACAGCACCCGCACCCGGATCTCTTTCGAAGCCGCCGCGAAGCGTCTGAGTGCTGACGTGATCAACTTCAGCGCAAAGGGCTCGAGCGTCTCCAAGGGCGAAAGCCTCAAGGACACCGCCCAGACCCTCGCCGCGATCGGCGCGGACGGCGTCGTGATCCGGCACCCGGCATCCGGCGCCCCCCAGGTGCTCGCAACGAGCGGCTGGATCGACGCCGGCATCATCAACGCCGGGGACGGCACTCACGAACACCCGACCCAGGCGCTTCTCGACGCGTTCACCATCCGCCGTCGGCTGCACAAGGCCGCTTCCCGCGGCAAGGGCCTCGACGGCGTCACGGTGACCATCGTCGGTGACGTGCTGCACTCCCGGGTCGCGCGCTCCAACCTCTGGCTGCTCACGACACTCGGAGCCGAAGTCACGATGGTCGCACCGCCCACCCTGTTCCCGATGGACATGACCGGCTGGCCGGCAGCGGTGAGCTTCGATCTCGACGACGCGATCGACGCAGGGCCGGACGTGATCATGATGCTCAGGATCCAGCAGGAACGAATGAATGCGGCCTTCTTCCCCAACAGCCGGGAGTACTCCCGGCGCTGGGGACTCGACGATGAGCGCTTCGCCCGTCTCGCGCCGACTAGCATTGTCATGCACCCCGGCCCGATGAACCGCGGCCTGGAGATTTCCTCAGCCGCTGCAGATTCGGCCGCATCGACCGTGCTCGAGCAGGTCGCGAACGGTGTTTCGATACGTATGGCGGCACTGTACCTGCTCATGTCGGGCGACCGGGAGGAAAGCTAAATGGACACCACGGCCACCCGCTACCTGATCCGCAACGCGAGCCTCGCCGACGGCACCCGCACCGACCTGCTGCTCTTCGGTGGTCGCATTCAGGAACTCGGCACCGCACTCTCTCACGCCGGCGCCACGGTGATCGACGCCGACGGCCTCATCGCCCTTCCCGGCCTCGTCGACCTGCACACCCACCTGCGTGAACCGGGCTACGAGCAGAGCGAGACGATCCTCACCGGCAGCCAGGCCGCCGCCGTCGGCGGCTTCACGAGCGTCTTCGCGATGGCCAACACCTCTCCGGTGCAGGACACCGCCGGCGTCGTCGAGCAGGTACTCGCCCTCGGCGAAAGGGCCGGGTATGTCACGGTCCAGCCGATCGGCGCCGTCACCCTCGGCCTCGCGGGGGAGCGCCTCGCCGAACTGGGGGCCATGGCGACGAGCCGCGCCCGCGTCCGGGTCTTCTCCGATGACGGATTCTGCGTCTCGGACCCCCTCCTGATGCGTCGCGCCCTCGAATACGTCAAGGCCTTCGACGGCGTCATCGCCCAGCACTCCCAGGACCCGCGACTCACCGAGAAGGCCCAGATGAACGAGGGTGCGCTCTCGAGCGAACTCGGCCTAGCCGGCTGGCCCGCCGTCGCTGAGGAATCCATCATCGCGCGCGACGTCCTGCTCGCCGAGCACGTCGGGAGCCGCCTGCACGTCTGCCACGTCTCGACGGCCGGCGCCGTCGACGTGATCCGCTGGGCCAAGGCGCGTGGCATCAACGTGACGGCGGAAGCCACCCCACACCACCTGCTCCTCACCGAGGACCTGGTCCGCGGTTACGACGCCCGCTACAAGGTCAATCCGCCGCTGCGCCGTCGCGAAGACGTCGACGCGCTTCGCGCCGGCCTCGCAGACGGCACGATCGACATCGTCGCGACCGATCACGCGCCGCACCCCGTCGAGTCCAAGGACTGTGAATGGGATGCAGCCGCCAACGGGATGGTCGGACTCGAATCCGCCCTCTCGGTCGTGCAGGCATCCGTCGTCGACACCGGACTGCTCGACTGGAGGGACGTCTCGCGGGTGCTCTCAGCGGCCCCGGCGCGGATCGGGCGCCTCGCGAGTCAGGGCCGGGCACTCGAGGTCGGCGCCCCCGCCAACGTCACCCTCTACGACCCGGCAGCGAGCCGGGAGTTCGGCAGGGACAAGCTCGCGGGAAAGAGCACCAACTCGCCCTACCTCGCGATGACCCTGCCCGGCCGGGTCGTCGCCGTCTTCCACCGCGGCACGGCGACCGTACTCGACGGGGTCCTCAGGGCCCCCGCCGAACTCGGCGGACGAGAGGAACCCCACCATGGATAGCACCATCCCCGCCATCCTGATCGGCCTGGTCCTGGTCGCCGTGCTCGCGCTCATGCTCCGCAGCTGGCGTGCGCGCACCCGTCGCGACGTCGCCCTGACCGCAGGGTACCCACTCCCCGGGGCGGACGAGCCCGCCGCGGTGCTCGCAACGGCCGAAGCGTTCTACGTCGCGACCACACGGGAAGGCCGACAGCTCGAACGTCTCAACATCCGCGGCCTCGGCTTCCGGGCCCGCGCCCTGATCACCGTGACGACTGCCGGCGTGCTCCTCGACCTGGTCGGCGAGAACCCGGTCTTCATCCCCACAGAAGCCGTGACGGCTCTCGAAGACGCCACCTGGACCATCGACCGCGCCGTCGAGACCGGCGGCCTGCTCCTGCTCCGCTGGCGCCTCCAGCCGCACGCGGATGCCGCGGGCCAGGTCGTCGACAGCTACTTCCGCATCCTTGACCCCACCGAGCGCGCCCGCGTGAGCGCGTCGATCCGAACCGAAGCGGCGGGTGCCCTGCGCCCGGCCGCGCACGACGAAAGCGAGGCGTAGCGTGAGCGACACCGAGGCCCAGGCCCAGGCGACACCCGACGAGACGACACCCAGCACACCCAGCACACCCACCACGCCGACCACGGCCCCCGCCGTGCTCGTCCTGGAGGACGGCAGGCGCTTCGTCGGCCGCGCATACGGCAGCCGCGGACAGACTCTCGGCGAGATCGTCTTCGCGACCGGGATGACCGGCTACCAGGAAACCCTGACCGACCCGTCATACGCCGGCCAGATCGTCCTGATGACCGCCCCGCACATCGGCAACACCGGGGCCAACGACGAGGACATGGAGTCCTCCCGGATCTGGGTCGCCGGATTCATCGTGCGCGAACCGGCCAGGATCGCCTCGAACTTCCGCTCGACGCGCACCCTCGACGAGGACCTCACGAACAATGAGGTCGTCGGGATCAGTGGCATCGACACCCGGGCGATCACCCGGCACATCCGCTCCGCCGGCGCCATGAAGAGCGGCATCTTCTCCGGCCCAGCCTTCGACCTGTCGGCGGGGGAACAGCTCGAACTCGTCCGCGGCGGCGCCGCGATGCGCGGCCGCAACCTGTCGGACCAGGTCTCAACGGTCGAACCCTTCCAGATTCCGGCGAAGGGCGAGCGGATCGGCTCCGTCGCCGTGCTGGACCTCGGCGTCAAGACCTCGACGCTCAACTACCTCGCCGAACGCGGCTTCGAAGTACTCGTCCTGCCCCAGTCGGTCACGGCGGAGCACGTTCTCTCGCTGGGCCCGACCGCGCTGTTCTTCTCCAACGGACCAGGCGACCCCGCCGCGTCCGACGCGCACGTCACCCTGCTGCAGGAAGTGCTCCGGGCCGGGGTGCCGTACTTCGGCATCTGCTTCGGCAACCAGCTCCTCGGCAGGGCGCTCGGTTTCCGCACCTACAAGCTTCCCTTCGGCCACCGCGGAATCAACCAGCCGGTGCTCGACAAGACCACCGGCCGCGTCGAGATCACGTCGCAGAACCACGGCTTCGCCGTCGACATGCCGATCGAAGGCGTCAGTGACTCCCGAACCGGTTTCGGACGGGTCGAGGTCAGCCACTACAGCCTGAACGACCAGGTCGTCGAAGGCATCCGCTGCCTCGACATTCCGGCGTTCTCCGTGCAGTACCACCCCGAGTCTGCGGCAGGCCCGCACGACGCCAACTACCTCTTTGATCGGTTCAGGGACATGGTGACCGCCCACACGGCGGCCGCCGGAGCAGGAGACGCCAAGTAATGCCCAAGCGCGACGATATCAACAGCGTCCTGGTCATCGGAAGCGGGCCGATTGTGATCGGCCAGGCCTGCGAATTCGACTACTCCGGAACCCAGGCCTGCCGCGTGCTCCGCGCGGAGGGCGTCAGGGTGATCCTGGTCAACTCGAACCCGGCCACGATCATGACGGACCCCGACTTCGCGGATGCGACGTACATCGAGCCGATCACCCCGGAGATCCTCGAGACGATCATCGCCAAGGAACGCCCGGACGCGATCCTGCCGACCCTCGGCGGCCAGACCGCGCTCAACGCGGCCATCCAGCTGCACGAGCGCGGCATCCTCGAGAAGTACGACGTCGAACTGATCGGCGCATCCTTCGAGGCGATCCAGAAGGGCGAAGACCGCCAGATCTTCAAGCAGCTCGTACTGGACGCCGGCGCGGACGTCGCCCGTTCGCACATCGCGCACACCGTGGACGAGGCCATCGGCTTCGCCGAAGACCTCGGCTACCCGCTCGTGGTGCGCCCGTCGTTCACGATGGGCGGGCTCGGTTCCGGCTTCGCGTACACCGAAGAGGAACTGCGCCGCATCGTCGGCGACGGCCTGCACCAGAGCCCGACCACCGAGGTCCTCCTCGAGGAATCCATCCTCGGCTGGAAGGAATACGAACTCGAGATGATGCGCGACACGGCCGACAACACGGTCGTCGTCTGCTCGATCGAGAACGTCGACCCGGTCGGCGTGCACACCGGCGACTCGATCACCGTCGCCCCCGCGCTCACGCTCACCGACCGCGAATACCAGAAGCTCCGCGACATCGGCATCGACATCATCCGCGCCGTCGGCGTCGACACCGGCGGCTGCAACATCCAGTTCGCGATCGACCCGGCCGACGGGCGCATCATCGTGATCGAGATGAACCCCCGGGTGTCCCGGTCATCCGCCCTCGCGAGCAAGGCCACCGGCTTCCCGATCGCGAAGATCGCCGCGAAGCTCGCCCTCGGCTACCGGCTCGACGAGATCCCGAACGACATCACCCAGGTCACCCCCGCAAGCTTCGAGCCGACCCTCGACTACGTCGTGGTCAAGGTGCCACGTTTCGCGTTCGAGAAGTTCCCCGCCGCAGACCCGCGCCTCACCACGACCATGAAGTCCGTCGGCGAGGCCATGGCGATCGGCCGCACCTTCGCATCCGCCCTGCAAAAGGCACTGCGCTCGCTCGAGAAGCGTGGATCGTCGTTCCACTGGGGCGAGGAGACCCGCACGCTCGAGGAGCTGCTCGAGGTCGCGTCGATCCCGACGGACGGCCGAATCGTCACCGTGCAGCAGGCCCTCCGCAAGGGCGCCACGATCGACCAGGTCTTCGAAGCCACCAAGATCGACCCGTGGTTCATCGACCAGATCGTGCTCATCAACGAGATCGCCGACGAGGTCGCGGCCTCCGAACGGCTCGACACGGACATCCTCCGCACCGCGAAGGACCACGGTTTCTCCGACGCCCAGATCGGCGAACTCCGCGGCTTCGGTGAAGCGGATGTCCGCAAGGTCCGGCACATCCTCGGCGTGCGCCCGGTCTACAAGACCGTCGACACCTGCGCGGGGGAGTTCCCGGCCCTGACCCCGTACCACTACTCGAGCTACGACGAGGAGACCGAGGTCGTCCCGAGCGACCGCCGCAAGGTCGTCATCCTCGGCTCCGGTCCGAACCGCATCGGCCAGGGCGTCGAGTTCGACTACTCCTGTGTGCACGCCTCGTTCGCCCTCTCCGAGGCCGGCTACGAGACCATCATGATCAACTGCAACCCTGAGACCGTCTCGACGGACTACGACACGAGCGACCGGCTCTACTTCGAGCCGCTCACCCTCGAAGACGTACTCGAGATCATCCACGCGGAGAGCCAGAGCGGCGAACTCGTGGGCGTCGTCGTGCAGCTCGGCGGCCAGACGGCCCTCGGACTCGCGAAGGGACTCGAGGCGGAGGGCATCCCGATCCTCGGCACCTCGCCCACCGCGATCGACCTCGCGGAGGAGCGCGGCCTGTTCTCGAAGATCCTCGACGAGGCCGGCCTGCTCGCTCCCCGCAACGGCGTCGCCACCGACTTCACCGGTGCGGTCGTCGTCGCAGAGGAGATCGGTTACCCGGTCCTCGTCCGCCCGAGCTACGTGCTCGGCGGACGCGGCATGGAGATCATCTACGATTCCCTGTCGCTCGCGGACTACTTCGAGCGCATGCAGGGTCAGGGCATCATCGGCCCGTCGCACCCTGTGCTCGTCGACCGGTTCCTGGACGACGCGATCGAGATCGACGTCGACGCGATCTACGACGGGACCGAGCTCTACATCGGGGGCGTCATGGAGCACATCGAGGAAGCCGGCATCCACTCCGGGGACTCGAGCTGCACCCTGCCGCCCGTGACCCTCGGCCGTGCCGAGATCAACCGGGTCCGCGAGGCCACCCTCGGCATCGCGCAGGGCATCGGCGTGCGCGGCCTGCTCAACGTGCAGTTCGCCATCGGCGCCGGTGTGCTCTACGTGCTCGAGGCGAACCCGCGGGCCTCCCGCACGGTACCCTTCGTCGCCAAGGCGCTCGGGATCACCCTCGCCAAGGCTGCAGCGCTCATCATGGTCGGAACCAGCATCGCCGAGCTCAAGGCGAGTGGAAAGCTGCCTCTCATCGACGGCTCCCGTGTCCCGATGGAATCGCCGGTCGCCGTGAAGGAGGCCGTGCTGCCCTTCAACCGGTTCCGCACTCCGGAAGGTCACGTCGTCGATTCCGTGCTCGGCCCGGAGATGCGCTCGACCGGCGAGGTCATGGGTATCGACCGCGACTTCCCCCGCGCCTTCGCGAAGAGCCAGCTCGCCGCGTACGGCGGAATCCCGCTAAGCGGAACCGTGTTCGTCTCGGTCTCCGACCGCGACAAGCGTGCGATCATCCTGCCGATGCTGCGCCTGCAGCAGCTCGGCTACGAGATCGCCGCGACCGAGGGCACCGCGGAGGTGTTGCAGCGCAACGGAATCCGGGCGCGTGTCGTCACGAAGTTCAGCGAGAAGCACGACGAGGAAGACACGTCGATCGTCGAACTGATTCGCAGGGAAGAGGTGCAGATCGTCATCAACACCCCCGGCGGTCGGACCGCCCGCGCAGACGGCTACGAGATCCGGGCGGCGGCCGTCGCCGCCGACCTGCCGCTGTTCACCACGATCGCGGAGCTCAGCGCCGCGGTCGCCTCCATCGACGCGATTCGAGGCGGGTTCGAGGTGACATCGCTCCAGGAGTATGCCCTCACGCGGGAAGCCCTGCTGTGACCGGTGCCACCTTCGGCGACCGCCTCGACGACGCCTTCGGCCGGTGGGGCCAGCTCTGCGTGGGTATCGATCCGCACGCCTGGCTGCTGTCGGACTGGAACCTGCCGGACACCGCTGACGGCGCTGAGACCTTCGGGCGTCTCGTCGTCGCCGCGTGCGCGGGCCGGGTCGGCCTCGTCAAGCCCCAGCTCGCCTTCTACGAGCGGTTCGGGTCGCGGGGCTACCTCGCCTTCGAACGCGTGCTCGCGGACGCCCACGCCGCAGAACTGCTCGTGATCGCGGACGTCAAGCGCGGCGACCTCGGAACGAGCGTCGCGGCATACGGCGAGGCCTGGCTCACCCCCGGGTCCCCGCTCGAAGTGGACGCGATCACCGTCAACGCGTACATGGGCGTCGGTTCTCTCGAGCCGGTCTTCGAACTGGCCGCCGCTGCGGGCAAGGGACTCTTCGTGCTCTCCGCAACCTCGAATCCGGAGGCGAGCGCTGTCCAGCGCGCCCGAGTCCCCGATGGTCCCTATGCCGGGGGCACGGTGGCCCGCGCCGTCTTCGACGACGTCGCCGAGCGCAACCTTGGGGCGGGGGCAACCGGCAGGCTCGGCTCCATCGGCGTCGTGCTCGGCGCGACCCTCGACCTTGCCGATTTCGGCCTCGACCTCTCTGCGGCACCCCCTTTCGGAGCCACTCCGATCCTCGCTCCCGGATTTGGTCACCAGGGTGCGCATGTCGCTGATCTGGGAAACCTCTTTGGGGGGTACGCTCAAACCGTAATAGTGAGTGAATCTCGTAGCGTATTGTCGGCAGGCCCGGAACGAATCGGACAGGCGATCGCACGCCGAGTACTTGAAGCAGGAGCGGCCCGTGGCTGAGAATCGCCCTACCCCACCAGACGTCGATCGAGTTGCCGCATCGCGCGCAGCCGTCGCAGCGCGCCGAGCGCGCGCAGCGGTCAAGGCCGAGATCGCGGCAGGGAAGCGCACACCGCTTGCCGTGCTCGCCACCGCCATCGATCATCCGGACGGCGTCGAAGGACGCCTGCGCGCGACGGAGTTCCTCGTCAGCATCCCGGCCATCGGAGTCACGAAGATGCGCCGGATCATGACCCAGCTCGAGATTTCGCCGTCCAAACGGCTCGGCGGCCTCGGCAAGCACCAGCGCGACCGTTTGCGTGAGTTCCTCGCCAACCGGACCGTCTCCCGTCGTGGGTCCTCCGACGCACACCTCGTCGTGCTCGCAGGGCCGACGGCGGTCGGCAAGGGTGCCGTCGCCGGCTACATCCGGGAGAACTACCCCGATGTGCTGCTCTCCGTGTCGGCAACGACCCGCGCCCCTCGGCCTGGTGAAGTCGAAGGAAAGAGCTATTTCTTCGTCACCGATGAGGAATTCGACCGCATGGTCGCGTCGGGGGAGCTCCTCGAGTGGGCCGTCGTCCACAATGCCTTCCGCTACGGAACCCCGCGCGAACCCGTGGAGCAGGCGCTCGCGAGCGGCCACAGCGTCCTCCTCGAAATCGACCTGCAGGGGGCACGCTCCGTCCGAGCGGCCATGCCGGAAGCGCGAATGGTCTTCCTGCTTCCGCCGAGCTGGGACGAACTGGTGCGCCGACTGATCGGCCGCGGCACCGAAAGCCCCGCGGAACAGGCCCGCCGCCTGGAGACCGCGAAGCTCGAACTGGCCGCCCAGGACGAGTTCGATTTCCGCGTGGTCAACCAGGAGGTCAATGTAGCGGCCCGGGAAGTCGTAGACTTGATGAATCTGCGTAAAGCGCCCTCGCTGCTTTGACGCACCCCGACTTATCCGTCTACTCGCCGCAAACGCTCTGAAGGAGTGCCACCTTGGCCAACAAGCCCACCGGTATCATTGACCCGCCCATCGACGACCTGCTCACCAAGGTCGACTCCAAGTACGCGCTCGTGATCTTCGCGTCCAAGCGCGCCCGCCAGATCAACGACTACTACGCCGACCTGCACGAAGGCAGCCTCTTCGACAACGTCGGTCCGCTCGTCGACTCGACCGTCGACGACAAGCCGCTCTCCGTGGCACTTCGCGAAATCAACGAAGACAAGCTCGTCTCCCGCCCGATCGTCGAGTAGCGCCCCGCGAAGCGCGCAGGATGTCGCACGGACGCACGATCGTCGTCGGAATCACCGGCGGCATCGCCGCGTACAAAGCGGTCAACATCGTGCGCGCTTTTGTGCTGCTCGGGGACTCCGTGCACGTGGTGGCGACGCCAGCGGCGTTGCGCTTCGTCGGCAGGCCGACACTCGAGGCGATCTCACGGAATCCCGTGCACACCGATCTCTACGAAGGTGTCGCTGAAGTGCGCCACGTCGCCATCGGCCAGTCGGCGGACCTGATCGTCGTGGCTCCTGCGACGGCGAACACGATCGCCAAGCTCGCGGCCGGCCTCGCCGACGACCTGCTCGGCAACACGATCCTCGCGAGCACCGCGCCACTCGTGATCGCCCCGGCGATGCATACCGAGATGTGGAACAACCCGGCGACGGTGCACAACGTGCAGACCCTTCGAAACCGCGGCGTCATCATCGTCGGCCCCGGCGTTGGACGCCTGACCGGATCGGATTCCGGTGCCGGCCGGATGGAGGAACCGGACGTCATCGTCTCTGCGGCCCTCGCGGCGCTGCACCCGGCCGGCCCGGCCAGGGACCTCTCCGGCAGGCGCATCGTCATCACCGCGGGCGGCACCAGGGAACCCCTCGACCCCGTCCGCTTCCTCGGTAACCGCTCGAGCGGCAAGCAGGGCGTCCGCCTCGCCGAGGCCGCCACGGTGCGGGGAGCGTCGGTCGTACTGGTCGCCGCGAACCTCGAGATTCCGGTGCCGGCGGGCATCGAGACGCGCCTCGTCGGCACAGCACTCGAACTCCAGTCCGCCGTGACCGAGGCGGCCGTCGGCGCGGACGCCGTCATCATGGCCGCAGCCGTGGCCGACTACCGCCCGGCGAAGGTCCGGGGCGACAAGATCAAGAAAGAGGATGTGGGGGACACCCTCACTCTCGAACTCGTCCGGAACCCGGACATCCTCGCCGGCCTCGCGGCGGCGAAGACGGCAGGTCAGCTCGTGATCGGTTTCGCGGCGGAGACGGAGGCCGACCCTGACCGGCTCCTCTCCCTCGGTCGGGAGAAGCTCGCGCGCAAGGGCTGCGACTACCTCGTTCTCAACAGGGTCGGCTGGACAGAAGGCTTCGCCGCGGAACGTAACGAGGTTCGGATCATCGATTCGGCCGGAGTTATAGTGGCGGAGGCCGCGGGGACGAAAATGTCAGTGGCCGGCCGCATCCTTGATGTCGTGGTCACCGGACTCGGCTGACACCTTCTTGCATACTTCTTTTCCACCATCAACACAGAGACAGGCCAGATGAGCGATCTTCGCCTCTTCACTTCCGAATCCGTCACCGAGGGTCACCCGGACAAGATCTGCGACCAGATCTCCGACAGCATCCTCGACGCCCTCCTCACCGAGGATCCGAACAGCCGCGTGGCCGTCGAGACCCTGGTCACGACCGGCCTCGTGCACGTCGCGGGAGAAGTGTCGACGGAAGCGTACGTCGAGATCCCGTCGATCGTTCGCAAGTGCATCACCGACATCGGGTACGACTCCTCGGACGTCTGGTTCGACGGTCGCTCCTGCGGGGTCGAAATCTCGATCGGCGGCCAGTCTCCGGACATCGCACAGGGCGTCGACGACGCATTCGAGCACCGCGAACAGGCCAGTGTCGAAGACTACGACCGCCAGGGTGCAGGCGACCAGGGCATCATGTTCGGCTATGCCACCCGGGAGACTCCCGAGCTCATGCCGATCCCGATCTGGATCGCGCACCGCCTCGCCGAACGACTCGCCGAGGTTCGCAAGTCCGGCGAACTCGACTACCTCCGCCCCGACGGCAAGACCCAGGTCACGATCGGCTACGACGGCATCATCCCGCGCACCGTCGAGACCGTCGTCCTGTCCACCCAGCACGCCCCCTCCGTCACGACGGAGCGTCTCCGCGCCGAGATCGAAGAGCTCGTGATCCGCCCGGTGCTGTCTCGCGTCGAACTCGATTCGTCGAGCCTGACCATGCTGATCAACCCGACCGGTCGCTTCGAGATCGGCGGGCCGCAGGGCGACGCCGGACTCACCGGCCGCAAGATCATCATCGACACCTACGGCGGATCGAGCCGTCACGGCGGTGGCGCCTTCAGCGGTAAGGACCCGTCCAAGGTCGACCGTTCCGCCGCATACGCGATGCGCTGGGTCGCCAAGAACGCCGTCGCCGCCGGGCTTGCCGAACGACTCGAGATCCAGGTCGCGTACGCGATCGGTAAAGCTGCGCCGGTCGGGCTCTACGTCGAGACCTTCGGAACCGGGGCACTGCCCGACAAGGAGATCACCGCGGCGATCCGCGAGGTCTTCGACCTGCGCCCCGCCGCGATCATCCACCACCTCGACCTGCTCCGCCCGATCTACCAGAAGACGGCGACCTACGGTCATTTCGGTCGCGAACTGCCCGAGTTCACCTGGGAGAGGCTGGACCGCGTCGACGAGCTGAGAAGCGCCTCCGGGATTTGATCGTGGGACGCACGGGCCTCGTGGCACGCGTCCTGATCGAGTCGACGCTGCCCCAGCTCGACCATCTCTTCGACTACGGCATCCCGGACGAGCTCGCCGCCGCTGCGCGGCCAGGGGTGCGGGTCCGGGTGCCGTTGCGCTCGGCCGGGCGCGTCGCCGACGGGTACCTGATCGAGGTGCTCGATGCCGGGGGAGCCGTTCTCTCCACCCTGAACGCACCGGCGGGAGATATCGAGCCCCCGAAGGGTGCCGGTGCCGACTTCCACGGCGCCCTGAGCCCGATCGAGGCCATCGTGTCCGCGGCGCCCGTGCTCACGGCGGAGGTCTGGCGTCTCGCCCGCCGGGTCGCCGATCGCGCGGCCGGCAACGCGAGCGATGTGCTCCGGCTCGCGATCCCCCCTCGCGCGGTGCGGGTCGAGAAGGCCTGGCTCGCCGCGCAGGAGCAGGCCGCGGGCGAGCAGGCCGCGCGGGACCAGGCCGAACCGGATTCGGAAACCGAGCCGGCGTCAGCCTCCGGTTTCCCGGACTACCCGGCCGGTCTGCTCGACGCGGCCCTCGCCGAGCGGAAGCGGCTCAGCGTGGCCGCAGTACCCGCCCTCGTCGCCCTGCCGGACGGGCGCACCGTCGGACACTGGGCGACCACGATGGCCGAACTCGCTGCCGCCACCGTGCGGAGCGGGCGAAGCGCCATTCTCTGTGTTCCCGACTACCGCGACCAGGACCAGCTCCAGGCCGCCCTCGACGTCTGCGCGCCGGCAGGCACGGTGAGCAGGGTCGACGCCCGCCAGCCGAACCCGGAGCGCTACCGGGCCTTCCTCTCCTGCCTGGAACCCACTCCGCGGATCATTCTCGGCAACCGGTCCGCGGTCTATGCGCCCGCGCACAACCTCGGGGCGATCCTGCTCTGGGACGACGGGGACCCGCTGCACTCCGAACCGCTCAGTCCGTACGTCAACGCCCGCGACGCCGCACTGGTCCGTCAGGCCCTGAGCGGCTGCGCACTGATGTTCGTCGGGCACACCCGCAGTGTGCCCGTGCAGCGGTTGCTCGAACTGGGCTTCCTCGGCGAGGCGCATCCCCTGAGCCCGCGTCATCCTCGGGTGATCCCCACCGAATTCCAGCTCAGCCCCGACCGTCAGGAGCGGACCAACCGGATCCCCTCCGCCGCCTGGCAGGTGGCCAGGGCCGCCCTCGCCGAAGGACCTGTGCTCGTGCAGGTCGCGAGCCCGGGGTACGCGCCGACCCTTGCCTGCCAGACCTGCAAGAAATCGGCCCGCTGCACGCACTGCCAGGGACCGCTCGCCCTCGCGAGCGCGAACGCCGTGCCCTCCTGCCGCTGGTGCGGCAAGCTCGCCGCCGGCTGGAGCTGCCTGCACTGCGAGGGCACGTCCCTGCGGGTCGTGTCGCTCGGAACCGGGCGCACCGCAGAGGAACTGGGCCGCGCCTTTCCCGGCGCGCTCGTCCTCGTCGCCGACGGGGAGCATCCGCTGCAGCAGATCGGGGCGGCCCCCGCCCTCGTCGTCGCGACGCGCGGGGCCGAGCCGATCCCCGCGGGCGGCTACCGGGCGATCCTCCTCCTCGACGGTGAGAAGATGCTCGCCCGCGAATCCCTCGGCGTCGCAGAGGACTGCCTCCGGTGGTGGAGCAACGCAGCTGCCCTCGCAGCGCCCGGCGCGTCCGTCATGCTCGCCGGGGTCGGCGGGGCCCTCGCGACGGCGCTCAACGCGTGGCAGCCCGGCGCCTTCGCGGCCGCAGAACTCGCGGACCGCAGGCAGTTGCGCTTCCCGCCAGCCGTGCGCGTCGCCTCCGTCACGGGGACAGCGGCCGACGTCGCCGCAGCGGTCGAGGGCCTCGCGGACGTGCCAGGCCTCGACGTGCTCGGTCCGGTCACGACCGACGATCCGCTTGTCCGGGCCGTCGTGCGATTCAACTACGCGGACGGCGACGAGGTGGCCCGGCTCGTGAAGGCCGCGATCGTGCGCAATGCAGCCCGCCGTCGCCGGCCGAAAGGCGCCGCCTTCCGCCCGGCACCTACACTCAAAGTACGATTCGACGACCCGGAGCTGCTCTAAATGAAACTCGTATTCGCGGGCACGCCCCAGGTGGCGGTGCCTAGTCTCCAGGCCCTTGCCGACTCGCCGCACTCCATCGCGGCCGTCATCACCCGGGCGGATGCCCCCCTCGGCCGGAAGCGCGTGCTCACCCCGTCGCCCCTCGCGCAGGCCGCTGCCGGGCTCGGGCTACATTTGCTCAAGACCAATCGCCTCGACGCTACGGCGACGGAACAAATCGACGCCCTCGCACCAGACCTCGGCGTCATCGTCGCATACGGCGGGCTCGTCCGGGAGCCCCTGCTCTCTGTTCCGCGCCTCGGCTGGATCAACCTGCACTTCTCCCTGTTGCCGCGCTGGCGCGGTGCCGCGCCGGTGCAGCGCGCCATCATGGCCGGCGACGAACGGACCGGAGCGGCCGTCTTCCAGCTCGTCGCCGAGCTCGACGCCGGTGCCGTGTTCGCGAGTTTCTCCGAACCGATCTCCCGGCACGCGACCGCGGGCGGGCTCCTCGAGTCCCTGAGCCACAGCGGTGCCGTGCTGCTCAGGAACGTCGTCGACCAGCTCGAGGCCGGCACGATCGAGGCAGTGCCCCAAGTGGGCGAGCCGACCACCGCCGCCAAGCTCGGCCTCGCCGATGCCAGGATCGACTGGGCCGCATCCGCTGACACCGTCTACAACCGGGTGCGCGGCGTGACGCCGGAACCCGGAGCCTTCACCATGCTCGGCGACGCGCGCCTCAAGGTCCTCGGCCTCGCGCCGACCCACGGCGCCCAGCCGCTTCCGGCGGGCGTGATTCGCGAATTCGACAAGAAAGTGCTGGTAGGAACCGGGACGGAGCCGCTCGAGCTCGTCACGGTGCAACCGGCTGGAAAGACACAGATGAAGGCAATCGACTGGTGGCGCGGCATGGCAGCGACGGACGTGGTCGCCTCATGAGCGTCCAGCAGCACCAGGGCTTCGTCCAGCCCGCCCGCCGGGTCGCATACGAGGTCATCGCCGCTGTCCGCGAGTCGGATGCCTACGCGAACCTGCTGCTGCCGACCCGCATCCAGCGGGCCGCACTCAGCACGGCGGATGCGGCCCTCGCGACCGAACTGACCTACGGCACCCTGCGCATGCAGGGCTACTACGACCTCGTGATCGCGGAAGCGGCGGGCCGGCCGGTCACCGCGATCGACCCGGCCATCCTCGACGTGCTGCGCCTCGGCGCCCACCAGCTGCTCGCGACGCGCGTGGCGACCCACGCCGCCGTCAACGAATCCGTCGAACTGGCCCGGCAGGTCGGCTCCCGCGCCGCCACGGGCTTCACCAACGGCGTGCTCCGCACCATCTCCCGCTCGACCCCGGAGGAGTGGCGCGAACGGGTCCTCGCCGGAGCAAGCTCCGCAGACGACCGGCTCGCCGCCGAACACTCGCACCCGGTCTGGGTCGTGCGCGCCTTCCGGCAGTCGCTGCGCCTCGAGGGTCGTGAGGCCGAACTCGAAGACCTGCTCATCGCCGACAACGCCGCACCCCGGGTCAACATGGTCGCGCTGCCGGGCATCACGACGGCGGAGGAGACCGCGGGCCTCGGCCGCCCCAACGAGTATTCCCCGGTCGGGTTCATGCTCGCGGGCGGGGACCCCGTGCACCTCGTCAACGATCATGACGGCCGCATCCGGGTGCAGGACGAGGGCTCCCAGCTCGCGGCGCTCACCCTGAGCCGGGCCCGCCCCATCACACCTGGCGAACGCTGGCTGGACCTGTGCGCCGGACCCGGCGGCAAGGCCGCACTGCTCGCCGCCGAAGCACGCACGGGCGGCGCCGAACTCGTCGCGAACGAGCTCGTTCCGGCCAGGGCCACGCTCGTGCGCCGCGCCCTCACCGCGGTTCCCGGCACCGTGCCGGTCTGGGAACTCGACGGGACCCGCATCGCCGTCAATCACGCAGAGGAATTCGACCGGATCCTGCTCGACGCCCCGTGCACGGGCCTCGGTGCCCTGCGACGCCGGCCCGAGGCGCGCTGGCGCAAGCTCCCGCGCGACGTCGCCGAACTCTCCGACCTGCAGTCCGGCCTCATCGACGCCGCTCTCGGCGCCCTGAAGCCCGGCGGCCTCCTCGCGTACGTCACGTGTTCCCCGCATATCGCGGAGAGCCGCGGTATCGTCGCGACGGCGCTGAAGAAGTGGGGAGACCGCGTGCGGGCCGTGGACACGGCCGCGGTCGTCCAGGGATTCAGCGGCACCCCGCTCGACCTGCCGGGCGACGGAACGAGCGTGCAACTGTGGCCGCACCGCCACGGCACGGACGCGATGTTCATCACCCTGCTCGAGCGCACCGCTTAGCAATACTCGTGAGGTGTCGCATATCGACGTTCGCCGGGCGAATGAAGGTCGATGTGCGACACCTCACGGAGCGGGGCGGCATGCCTGCGGCGCTAGGGTGAAGGCATGCCGATCAGGATCAGCCCCAGCATTCTTGCCGCCGACTTCGCGAACCTGGAACGCGACCTCGGCCGCATCCGCACAGCGGACCTCGTGCACGTCGACGTGATGGACAACCATTTCGTGCCGAACCTGACCTTCGGACTCCCCGTCGCCGAGCGCATCATGCAGGTCTCCAGACTGCCCGTCGACGCGCACCTCATGATCGAGGAGCCGGAACGGTGGGCACCGCAATTCGCAAGCGCCGGCGCATTCTCTGTGACGTTCCACGGCGAGGCGACGACAAACCCCGTCCAGCTGGCCCGCAAGCTCCGCGCGGCCGGCGCACGCGCGGGCATCGCCCTGAAGCCAGGCACCGCCGTCGAGCCCTATCTCGAATTCCTCGCCGAATTCGACCAGATCCTCGTGATGACGGTCGAGCCCGGTTTTGGGGGCCAGTCCTTCTTGCCGTCGACGATGCGCAAGCTCCGCACAGTGGCGGATGCCGTCAGCGCCAGTGGCAGGGACATCTGGCTGCAGGTCGACGGCGGCATCACCGAGGAGACCATCGTTGTGGCCGCAGAGGCGGGAGCTGACACCTTCGTCGCCGGCTCGAGCGTCTTCGGCTATCCGGATCCCGAGGCCCGGATCGCACTCCTGAGAACCGCCGCGACCGCGCACTCGCACGCGCACTAGTAACCTAGGTGAGTGAAAACATTCGACGACCTCTTCGCTGAACTGGGCGAAAAAGCACTCAACCGGCCGGAAGGCTCCGGAACCGTCCGTGAACTCGACGCGGGAGTGCATGCCATCGGCAAGAAGATCGTCGAGGAAGCCGCCGAAGTCTGGATGGCCGCGGAGTTCCAGAGCGACGAGGAAACCGCCGCCGAGATGAGCCAGCTGCTGTACCACGTGCAGGTCATGATGCTGGCGAAGGGGCTCACCCTCGCCGACGTCTACAAGCACCTCTGAACCGTCGCTGCGGCGGCCGGTTCCGCCGTTCCCGAGACGCTACCCCCAAGAACTGACCTGTTGAGAGTGTTGAGATGCTGAGAATTGCCGTGCCCAACAAGGGCTCCCTGTCCGAAACCGCAGCGCAGATGCTGCACGAGGCCGGCTACACCGGCCGTCGCGATCCTCGCGACCTCGTCGTGTCCGACCCGCGCAACGACGTCGAGTTCTTCTACCTGCGTCCGCGCGACATCGCCACCTACGTCGGCAGCGGGGCGCTCGACGTCGGAATCACCGGCCGGGACCTGCTCCTCGATTCAGGCTCTCCGGCACGAGAGATCGCGAGCCTCGACTTCGGCGACTCGACCTTCCGCTTCGCGGGCCCCGCCGGACGCTTCGGCGAGCTGAGCGACCTCGAAGGGCTCCGCGTCGCCACGAGCTACCCCGGCCTCGTCGAAGCCTTCCTGGCCCGTCACTCCGTCACGGTCACCCTCGTGACCCTCGACGGCGCCGTCGAGTCCGCCGTGCAGCTCGGTGTCGCGGATGCCGTCGCCGACGTCGTCTCGACCGGAACGACCCTGCGCAAGGCCGGCCTCGAGATCTTCGGCCCCGTGATCCTCGAATCGACGGCGGTCCTGATCACCTCCGAAAACGAGAACACCGGGATCCACACGCTCCTCCGCCGCCTGCAGGGCGTGCTCGTCGCACGCCAGTACGTGCTGATGGACTACGACATCCCCCTCGTCAAACTCGACGCGGCCTGCCTGCTCGCCCCCGGAATCGAGTCGCCGACGGTGTCGAGCCTGCACGACCCCGACTGGGTCGCCGTGCGAGTGATGGTCCCGCGCCACGACAGCAACCACATCATGGACGCCCTCTACGAACTCGGCGCCCGGGCCATCCTGATCAGCGCCATCCACAACGCCCGCCTCTAGGGCCCGATCGTGGGCAGAATACCAGCGGAGGTGCAATCGTGAGTCTTGCCGTGCGGGTCATCCCCTGCCTCGACGTGGCCAACGGCCGGGTCGTCAAGGGCGTCAACTTCCAGAACCTCAGGGATGCAGGCGACCCGGTCGAACTGGCCCGCCGGTACTACGAGCAGGGCGCAGACGAACTCACGTTCCTCGACGTGACCGCGACCGTCGACAACCGGGCCACGACGTACGACGTCGTGCGCGCCACCGCAGAACAGGTCTTCATCCCGCTCACCGTCGGCGGCGGCATCCGGGGTGTCGAGGACGTCTCCCGGCTGCAGGCGAGCGGGGCCGACAAGGTCGGCGTCAACAGCGCCGCGATCCTCCGCCCAGCCCTGATCGGCGAGATCGCCGACCGCTTCGGCTCCCAGGTGCTCGTGCTCTCGCTCGATGTGAAGCGCAGCCGCCGCACGGAGTCCGGCTTCGTCGTGACGACCCACGGCGGTCGCACCGAGACCGACCTCGACGCCCTCGCCTGGGCGCGGCTCGCGATCGAACTCGGAGCGGGGGAACTGCTCGTGAACTCCATCGACGCGGACGGCACCAAGGCCGGGTTCGACCTCGAACTCATCGGCCTGATGCGCGATCTGAGCACCGTTCCGGTGATCGCCTCGGGCGGCGCCGGGCGGGTCGAAGACTTTCCGCCCGCCATCCGGGCGGGCGCGGACGCCGTTCTCGCGGCATCCGTCTTCCACAACGGCGAGCTCAGCATCGGAGACGTCAAACACGAACTCGCCAGGGAAGGACTCGTGGTGCGCTGATGACACCCCTGCAGACCATCGAGGACGCCCTCGGGTGCGCCGTCTTCAATGCGGACGGCCTCCTGCCCGCCGTGATCCAGCAGTGGGACACCCGTGAGGTGCTCATGCTCGGCTGGATGGACGAGGAAGCCCTCCGGCGGACCTTCTCAGAGGGCCGCGTGACGTTCTGGTCGCGCTCGCGCCAGGAATACTGGCGCAAGGGTGACACGTCCGGGCACGCCCAGTACGTGCACGGCGCCGCGTTCGACTGTGACGCAGACACCCTGCTCGTGCAGGTCGACCAGGTGGGCGGCGCCTGCCACACGGGAACCCGCACGTGCTTCGACGGGCGGGACATCGACGTCGCCCACGGCGCAACGCCCGCTGCCACCCCCGACGCCCCGGACGGAGAACACGCATGACGACGGATGCCCCCACGACGACGGCAGGCACGACAACCGCTGGTACCACAACGGCAGGCACGACGACGGCGGCGCAGTTCGATGAGCTCGTGGCCGGGCACCGCGTCATCCCCGTGATTCGCGAACTCTTCGCCGACGGTGAGACCCCCGTCGGCATCTACCGCAAGCTCGCGGCCGGGCAGCCGGGCAGCTTCCTGCTCGAATCGGCGGAACAGGGCGGGATCTGGTCCCGGTTCTCCTTCGTCGGGGTGTCTTCGTTCGGCGTCCTCACCCAGGAGGGTTCGGAAACCCGGTGGATCCCGTACGGCGTCGACGCCGCACGCGTCCTCGGCCCTGCAGCGGCCCAGCCGCCGCTCGAGGCCCTCGCCACCCTGTACGCCCGCTGGCAGACGCCCCGGCTCCCCGAGCACCCGCCCCTCACCGGTGGTCTCGTCGGCTTCATCGGCTGGGAGGCCGTTCGCCAGCTGGAGCGGCTGCCCCACCAGCCCACCGCCGACTACGACGTACCCGGCCAGGCCTTCAGCTTCGTGGCCGACCTCGTCGCGATCGACCACAAGTTCGGCACCGTCCAGCTGATCGCCAACGTCCTGAACGACGGGATCGATGCCGCAGACACCCTGTGGGCGAGCGCCCAGGCCAGGCTCGACTCGATGCAGGCCCGGCTCGCCGTGCCCGCGGAGGCCTGGCTCGCCGAGGTCGACATGTCGGCCCCCGCGACCATGCGCGCCAGGACCACCCGCGACGACTTCCTCGCCTCCGTCGATACCGCCAAGCAGCACATCGTCGATGGGGACATCTTCCAGGTCGTCATCTCCCAGCGTTTCGACCAGGACTGCACCGCGGACCCGATCGACGTCTACCGGGTGCTTCGCAGCCTCAACCCCAGCCCGTACATGTACCTGCTCGGCCTCGAATCCGTCGCGGGGGAGCCGTACTGGATCGTCGGATCCTCCCCTGAGGCCCTCGTCAAGGTGCAGAACGGACGCGTGTTCACCCACCCGATCGCCGGATCCAAGCCGCGCGGCGCCACCCCGGAGCAGGACGCCGACTTCGAGACCGAGCTCGCAGGCGACCCCAAGGAGGGTGCGGAACACCTGATGCTCGTCGACCTCGCGAGGAACGATCTGCTCAAGGTCTGCGCGCCCGGCTCCGTCGAGGTCACCGAATTCAAGCGCATCGAGCGCTTCAGCCACATCATGCACCTCGTCTCCTCCGTCGAGGGCAACCTGCTGCCTCGGAAGACGGCCATCGACGTGTTCCGGGCGACCTTTCCCGCCGGAACGCTGTCCGGGGCCCCGAAGCCACGGGCGCTTGAAATCATCGACGACCTCGAACCCACCCAGCGCGGTGTCTACGGGGGCGTGGTCGGCTACTTCGGGTTTGCCGGAGACGCCGACCTGGCCATTGCCATCCGTACGGCGACGATCAGCAACGGCGTCGCCAGGGTGCAGGCCGGGGGAGGCCTCGTCGCGGACTCCGATCCCGCGAGCGAGTTCCAGGAATCGGTCAACAAGGCCACGGCGCCGCTGCGCGCCGTGGCGATCGCCAACGCCATGAAGCGGGTGCACTAGGTGAAGCGAACCGGCCGCACCCTCAAGCTCCGGCTGGTGCTCCTCGTGATCGCCGCGAGCGGACTCGCACTCCTCGCCTGGAGCCAGGTCTGGGTCGACGTGCGCGTCGTGCAGGGATCCTCGACCGTCCAGCTCCCGATCAGCGGTTCGACTGCCGCGGGCGCGCTGAGCGCCCTCTCCCTCGCCGGCATCGCCCTTGCCGGCGCGCTCACGATCGCGGGCCCCGTGATCCGGGTGGTGCTCGGCGCGCTCGAGGTGCTGCTCGGCTTCTCGGTCTCCCTCGGCGCCGGCCTCGCCATCGGAAACCCCGCCGCCGCGAGTGCGGCCGCCATCACCAAGGCGACCGGCATCGCCGGCAACGCCTCGATCCAGGACGGCGTCACGGCTGCGGCCCTGACGCCCTGGGCCTTCGCCGGTTTCGCGGCCGGCGTCGTGATGGTCGCCGCCGGTGTCGGCATCCTCGTGACGGGTCCCCGCTGGCCCGGCACGACGAGCAGATACCAGGCCGTGCGTTTCGAGTCCGCAGACGGCGCCCCCGGCGCCCCCGGCGCCCTCGGTGCTGCCGCTGCCGCCCCTGGCACGACGGCGGGTGCGGACGATCGCGAGGATGCCGTCATCACCTGGGACGGGCTGACCCGCGGCGACGACCCCACCGATACGGCCGGTGACCGGTGACCTGTGATCGACGCCGCCGCTAGACTTGAGCAGCACCAGGACCCACATTCCACGCGTTCGCAGAGGACGCCCCTCCGTACGCAGTTGACGCCCAAAAGGAGAACCATGAGCTTCGAGTCGGTAGACCCAGGCGAAGGCCACTCGATCGCGGCCTGGACGGCCGTCGTCGTCATGCTCGTTGCGATCACGATCGGCACCGTCGCTTTCTTCCTCAACGTGCCATGGCTGGTGTGGGCCTCTGCGGTGCTCCTCGTCCTCGGCCCCATCGTCGGCTTCGTTCTGAGCCGGCTGGGCTACGGCGTCGCCGACGCCGCGCCGCACGAGAGTCATTAGCCGAGTGCTTTCCGAACTCCTCGCCGGGGCACTGTCCGACGCCGCAGAACGGCGCCTGACCCGCCCGTATGCCGCCGTTGAATCGGCTGCCCTCGATCGCGCCCCCGCCATAGACGCCCTGCACGCCCTCACACCGGCCGAGAGGGTGAAGATCATCGCGGAGGTGAAGCGGGCGAGTCCGTCCCGTGGCACCCTCGCTGAAATCTCGGATCCGGCGGCCCTCGCCGTCTCCTACGAGTTCGGTGGGGCGAGCGCCATCAGCGTGCTCACCGAAGGGCGCCGGTTCCTCGGGTCCCTCGCCGACCTCGAACAGGTGCGCGCCGCCGTGTCCGTCCCCGTGCTCCGGAAGGACTTCATCGGCGAGCCGTACCAGGTCCTCGAAGCCAGGGCCGCAGGAGCCGACCTCGTGCTCCTCATCGTCGCCGCGCTCGACCAGGCCACCCTGGGATCCCTTCAGGCCCTCGTGCGCGAACTCGGCATGACGGCGCTCGTCGAGACCCACAGTGCCGAAGAGGTCGACCGCGCACTCGACGTCGGTGCGAGCCTCGTCGGGGTCAACGCCCGCGACCTGTCGACGTTCCAGCTCGACCAGGAGCTCTTCGGTCGCCTCGCCGACCGCATCCCCTCCGGCGTCGTCCGCGTCGCCGAATCAGCGGTCAAGACGGCCGCGGACGTCGCCCACTACCGTGCCGCCGGCGCCGACGTCGTCCTTGTCGGCGAAGCGCTCGTCACGAACGATCCCATCCTCACCCTTACCGAATTTCTGGCGGTTTAAATGTCAACGTCCCTTCGAACCGAAACAGGCCCCTACTTCGGCGACTTCGGAGGCCGGTTCGTCCCGGAGTCGCTCGTGGCAGCCCTCGACGAGCTCACGAAAGAATATTCGCTGGCAAAGGTCGACCCGGCCTTCGCGGCCGAGCTGATGGAACTCCACAAGAGCTACACGGGACGCCCGTCGATCATCACGGAGGTGCCGCGGTTCGCCGCGCACGCCGGTGGCGCCCGGGTGATCCTCAAGCGCGAAGACCTCAACCACACCGGGTCACACAAGATCAACAACGCCCTCGGCCAGGCGCTCCTCACCAAGCGCATCGGCAAGACCCGGGTCATCGCCGAGACCGGCGCCGGCCAGCACGGCGTCGCGACCGCGACCGTCGCCGCCCTGTTCGGGCTCGACTGCGTGGTCTACATGGGCGAGGTCGACACCGAACGGCAAGCCCTCAACGTCGCACGGATGCGCCTCCTCGGCGCAGAGGTCGTCTCCGTCCGCACCGGGTCACGCACCCTCAAGGACGCGATCAACGACGCCATGCGCGACTGGGTCACGAACGTCGAGACCACCAACTACATCTTCGGCACCGTCGCAGGTCCGCACCCGTTCCCCGCAATGGTGCGCGACTTCCAGAAGATCATCGGAGAAGAAGCCCGCGCCCAGGTACTCGAGCTCACCGGGCGCCTCCCCGACGCCGTCACGGCCTGCGTCGGCGGCGGCTCCAACGCCATCGGAATCTTCGACGCCTTCCTGGACGACCCCGACGTCGCCCTCTACGGGTATGAGGCAGGCGGAGAGGGCGTCGAGACCCCACGCCACGCCGCGACCCTGACCAAGGGCCGCCCGGGGATCCTGCACGGGGCACGCAGCCTCATGCTCCAGGACGAGGACGGCCAGACCGTCGAGTCGCACTCCATTTCGGCCGGGCTCGACTACCCGGGCGTCGGACCCGAGCACTCCTGGCTCTCGACCATCGGACGGGCCACCTACCTGCCGGTCACAGACGCAGCGGCGATGGACGCGTTCCGCCTCCTCAGCCGCACGGAGGGCATCATCCCGGCAATCGAGTCGGCCCACGCCCTCGCCGGAACCCTCGAGCTCGGCAAACGTCTCGGACCGGAGGCGACCATCCTGGTGAGCCTCAGCGGCCGCGGGGACAAGGACATGGAAACGGCCGGCCGATACTTCGACCTGCTCGACGAAGGTGCACAGCAGCTATGACCGCAACGACGAACACCACCACAACCGTGACACCCAACCGCACGAGCCGGGTCGAGGCGACGATCGCCCGCCGCAGGGCCGAGGGCGGCGGCGCCCTGATTGGCTACCTTCCCGTGGGATTCCCGACCCTCGCGGAGAGCATCGAGGCCGCGGTGGCCCTCGCCGAGAACGGTGTCGACATCATCGAGCTCGGGCTGCCGTACTCCGATCCCGTGATGGACGGCCCCGTGATTCAGGCTGCGACCCAGCAGGCGCTCGCGAACGGGTTCCGGCTGCGTGACGGCATCGAAGCCGTCGCGGCCATCACGGCCCGCGTCGACGCCCCTGTCCTCGTGATGACCTACTGGAACCCGATCCTGCAGTACGGGGTCGACCGCTTCGCCGACGACCTGCTCGCCGCGGGCGGCGCAGGCCTGATCACCCCCGACCTCATCCCCGATGATGCCGCGGACTGGTTCGCCGCGAGCGAGCGCACCGGGCTCGACCGGGTCTTCCTCGCAGCGCCGTCGTCCTCGGACGCCAGGCTCGCCCACGCCGTCGAGGTCAGCCGGGGTTTCGTGTATGCCGTCTCCACCATGGGCATCACCGGGGCGCGTTCAGACGTCGACTCCGCCGCCCGCATCCTGATCGACCGGCTGCGCCTCGCCGGCGCGACGAGCGCGTGCGTCGGCCTCGGGATCTCGACTCCGGAGCAGGTGCGCGAAATCCTCGGCTATGCGGACGGCGCCATCGTCGGTTCCGCGCTGGTCAAGGCGCTGTCCGACGGGGGAGTTCCCGCCCTCGGGGAGCTCGCCGCCCGGCTCGCCGCCGGGGCGACCGGGATCCGCGCCGCCGTTTAGGGCACGCGCCCGTTTAGGGTAAGTTGACCGAGGCGAGCTCCCACGCTTCCCCGCTACGAAAGGTAATACCCAGGTGTCTTTTCTGCTGAGCATTCCGAGCCCAGGCCCCGAGTGGAGCTACTTCGACCTCGGCATGTTCCGGGTGCACGCGTACGCGTTGTGCATCCTGGCCGGCATCATCGCGGCGACGGTCATGACGAGCAGGCGCCTCAGCAACCGCGGCGCCGAGCCGGGGGTCGTACTCGACATCATCCTCTGGGCCGTTCCGCTCGGCATCGTCGGCGCCAGGGCGTACCACGTGCTCACCCACCCCGCCGACTACTTCTTCGCCGGTGCGAACCCCTGGGAAGTCTTCGCGATCTGGAACGGCGGAAACGCCATCTTCGGAGCGCTCATCGGCGGAGCCGTCGGCGCATACATCGGCTGCCGGATCTCCGGGGTGAAGTTCTGGTCCTTCGCGGATGCCCTCGCCCCCGGAATGCTCATCGCCCAGGCCATGGGACGCCTCGGCAACTGGTTCAACACCGAACTGTTCGGCCTGCCGACGACCCTTCCCTGGGGGCTCGAGGTGCCGTCGACGAACGCGGCATTCCCCGTCGGGCTGCCGGCAGGCACCCTGTTCCACCCGACCTTCCTCTACGAGATGATCTGGAACACGATCGGCGTCATCCTCATCCTCCTGATCGAACGCCGGATCACGCTCCGCTGGGGACGCGCCTTCGGCGTCTACCTGGTCTGGTACGGCCTCGGCCGCACCTTCTTCGAGTCGATCCGAATCGACCCGAGCGAGATCTTCTTCGGCATCCGCACCAACGTCTGGGCCGCGATCATCGCCGTGGTCCTCGGCATCATCCTGATCGTCGTGCAGGGCCGCAGGCACCCCGGACTCGAAGTCAGCGTGTATCGCACAGGTCGGGAATGGAAGCGCCCCGTGCCTGAGGTAGAATCTGAAGAGTTTGATACGGATTTCGAGGACCACGGTGATGAGGCCGTCGAACCCGCCGCATCGGGCGACGTTGCAGCCACAAGCACCAGCAACCCGCGCCTCCAGGCCTGAGACCGTACACCCGGCTCCCGCCTCCCTCCCGGTACGACGGGTCGGCGCCCACTGTACGCAGATGATCTCCACCCCCGCGGGCCAGCGTCGTCCCCACTTGCCAGCTACCTCTGAGGACGGTCCCATGCCGCAGTCACCCCTCTTTTCCCGCTTCAGCACCGTTCCCCAGCCCCAGGGGCTGTACAACCCTGCCGACGAACGGGACGCCTGTGGGCTCGCCATGGTGGCGACACTCCGCGGAACCGCCGGGCACGACATCATCACGATCGCCCTCGACGCCCTCCGCAACCTCGAACACCGCGGCGCGGTCGGTTCCGACGCCGGCACCGGCGACGGTGCAGGCATCATCACCCAGATCCCGCACGACTTCCTGAGTGAGGTCGTCGAATTCGAGCTTCCCGCCGCCGGACGCTACGCGGTCGGCAACGTGTTCCTCCCGACAGACCCGACCGAACGCAGCGCCGTGAAACGCCAGATCGGTCGGATCGCCCAGGAGGAGTGCCTCGAGATCCTCGGCTGGCGCGAGGTCCCCGTGCGTCCAGACGAGGTCGGGAACCTTGCGAGGGCGGCCATGCCCGCCATCCAGCAGCTCTTCGTCCAGAGCTCGCGCATCGACGACGACGGAGAGCGCCTCGCCGACATCGCGCTCGACCGCCAGACGGTTCGCCTCCGGAAGCGCGCGGAGCGGGAGCTCGAGACGTACTTCGCGTCCCTCTCCTGCCGCACCCTGGTCTACAAGGGCATGGTCACGACCCTCCAGCTCGAGCCCTTCTACCCGGACCTGTCCGACCCGCGCTTCGTGTCGAAGCTCGCGCTCGTGCACTCCCGGTATTCGACGAACACCTTCCCGTCCTGGCCGCTCGCGCAGCCGTTCCGCATGATCGCCCACAACGGCGAGATCAACACCGTGCAGGGCAACCGCAACTGGATGCGCGCGCGCCAGTCCCAGCTCGAATCCTCCCTGCTCGGAGACCTGGCACCCCTGCTGCCGATCGTCACCCCTGGCGGCAGCGACTCCGCGTCCTTCGACGAGGTCGTCGAGCTCCTCAGCCTCTCCGGCCGCTCCCTGCCGCACGCCGTCATGATGATGGTTCCGGAGGCCTGGGAGAACCAGACCGCGCTCGACGAGGAACGTCGCGCGTTCTACGAGTACCACTCGATGTTGATGGAGCCGTGGGACGGACCCGCCGCGATCGTCTTCACAGACGGTTCCCTCGTCGGCGCGACCCTCGACCGCAACGGACTCCGTCCCGGCAGGTACCTGATCACCGACGATGGCCTCGTCGTGCTCGCGAGCGAGATCGGCGTCCTCGACATCGACCCCGCCCGGGTCGTCCGCAAGGGCCGGCTCCGCCCCGGCAAGATGTTCCTCGTCGACACCGTCGAGGGACGGCTGATCGAGGACGACGAGATCAAGGCCGAACTCGCCGCCAAGGAACCGTGGGGAGACTGGCTCGACGCCGGCCGGATCAACCTCAAGGACCTGCCCGAGCGCGAGCACATCGTGCACCCGCCGGCATCCGTCGTGCGCCGCCAGCGCACCTTCGGCTACACCGAGGAAGAAGTGCGCATCCTGCTCGCGCCGATGGCGCGCACCGGTGCGGAACCCCTCGGCGCCATGGGCAGCGACACACCCATCGCCGTGCTGAGTGACCGGCCCCGGCTGATCTTCGACTACTTCACCCAGCAGTTCGCCCAGGTGACCAACCCGCCGCTCGACTCGATCCGCGAAGAGGTCGTCACCTCCCTCAAGCTCGGCCTCGGGCCGGAGCGGAACCTGCTGTCCGTCGGACCGGAACACGCCCGCCAGGTGGTCCTGGACTTCCCCGTCATCGACAACGACGAACTCGCCAAGATCCAGCACATCGACCCGGCACCCGGCAGCCGGACGACCTCGACCATCCGCGGCCTGTACCGCTTCGACGACGGTCCGGACGCCCTCGCCGACCGCATCGACGCGATGTGCCTGGAAGTCGACGCCGCGATCGAGGCCGGAGCCCGCTTCATCGTGCTCTCCGACCGCGATTCCAACAAGGACCTTGCACCGATCCCATCGCTCCTGATGATCGCGGCCGTGCACCACCACCTGATCCGGACCGAGAATCGGATGAAGGTCGGCATCGTCGTCGAGGCCGGTGACGTGCGCGAGGTGCACCACGTCGCGCTCCTGATCGGCTACGGCGCCTCAGCGGTCAACCCCTACCTCGCCATGGAGACCTGCGAGGACCTGGTCCGCAGCGGGTACATCACGAACGTCTCACCCGAGAAGGCCGTGCGCAACGTCATCAAGGCCCTCGGCAAGGGCGTCCTCAAGATCATGTCCAAGATGGGCATTTCGACGGTTTCGTCCTATGCCGGAGCCCAGACCTTCGAGGCCGTCGGCCTCAGCCAGGGATTCGTCGCCCAGTACTTCACCGGAACGACGAGCAAGCTCGGCGGCATCGGCATCGACGTCATCGCCGCCGAAAACGAAGCGCGGCACGCCTCCGCCTATCCGGAGGATGCTGCGGTCACGGCCCACGAACGCCTCAGCACCGGCGGCGAGTACCAGTGGCGCCGCGACGGTTCGCCGCACCTGTTCAACCCGGAAACGATCTTCCGGCTCCAGCACGCGACCAGGACCGGCCGCTACGACATCTTCCGTGAGTACACCAAGCTCGTCGACGACCAGGCCGAGAGCCTCATGACGCTCCGCGGCATGTTCACCTTCGACAAGCACAAGCGGCACCCCGTGCCCCTCGACGAGGTCGAATCCGTCGCGTCGATCGTCACGCGCTTCGCGACCGGTGCGATGAGCTACGGCTCGATCTCCCCGGAGGCCCACGAAACCCTCGCGATCGCCATGAACCGGATCGGCGGCAAGTCGAACACCGGCGAGGGCGGCGAGGACCTCGACCGGCTGATCGACCCGCAGCGCCGCAGCGCCGTCAAGCAGGTCGCGTCCGGGCGGTTCGGCGTGACGAGCATGTACCTGTCGCACGCGGACGACATCCAGATCAAGCTGGCGCAGGGCGCCAAGCCCGGTGAGGGCGGCCAGCTGCCGCCGACCAAGGTGTACCCCTGGATCGCGCGCACCCGGCACGCCACAGCGGGTGTCGGCCTGATCTCACCGCCCCCACACCACGACATCTACTCGATCGAAGACCTCAAACAGCTCATCTTCGACCTCAAACGGGCGAACCCGGATGCACGCATCCACACGAAGCTCGTCAGCCAGTCCGGCATCGGAGCGGTCGCCGCCGGCGTCGCGAAGGCGCTGTCCGACGTCATCCTGATCTCAGGCCACGACGGCGGCACCGGGGCGAGCCCGCTCAACTCGCTCAAGCACGCGGGCACGCCGTGGGAACTCGGACTCGCCGAAACCCAGCAGACCCTGATGCTCAACGGTCTGCGCGACCGCGTCGTCCTGCAGGTCGACGGCCAGCTCAAGACCGGCAGGGACGTCATCATCGGCGCCCTGCTCGGAGCGGAGGAGTTCGGCTTCGCGACCGCGCCCCTGATCGTCGAGGGCTGCGTCATGATGCGGGTCTGCCACCTCGACACCTGTCCGGTCGGCGTCGCCACCCAGAACCCCGAACTGCGGAAGCGGTTCACCGGCAAGGCGGACCACGTCGTGAACTTCTTCGAGTTCATCGCCCAGGAGGTACGCGAGTACCTCGCCGAACTCGGCTTCCGCAGCCTCCAGGAGGCCGTCGGCCACCACGAGATCCTCGATGTCGACGGGGCGCTCGAACACTGGAAGACGGCGGGCCTCGACCTCGCGCCCATCCTCGACGGACCGGACTTCCCGGACTCCGAGCCGAGACAGTCCGGCCGGCCCCAGGAACACGAACTCGACAAGCACTTCGACAACGAACTGATCCGACGCGCGGGAAGCGTGCTCGAACACGGCGGCCGGGTCGAGATCGCCCTGCCGATCCGCAACACCGAACGGGCCGTCGGCACGATGCTCGGCCACGAGGTGACGATCCGTCACGGCGAGAACGGCCTTCCGGCCGGCTCGATCGACGTGACGCTCACCGGGTCGGCCGGACAGTCCTTCGGGGCCTTCCTGCCTGGCGGGATCACGCTCAGGCTGGAAGGCGACTCGAACGACTACGTCGGGAAGGGTCTCTCCGGCGGCCAGATCGTCGTTCGCCCCGATCGCACGAGCGTCTTCTCTGCAGAGGACAACGTCATCGCCGGCAACGTGATCGGCTACGGCGCCACCCAGGGCAGCATGTTCATCCGCGGCATCGTCGGCGAACGGTTCCTGGTGCGCAACTCCGGAGCGACCGCGGTCGTCGAAGGCGTCGGCGACCACGCCCTCGAATACATGACCGGTGGGCTCGCCCTGATCCTCGGCCAGACCGGGCGCAATCTCGGTGCGGGCATGAGCGGCGGCACCGCATACGTGTACGGACTCCGCACGGAGGACGTCAACAGCCAGGCGCTCGAGTCAGGGGAGCTCACGCTCCTCCCGCTCGGCAGCGCCGACAGGGCGATCGTCAGCGATCTCCTCGAGCAGCACCGTGACCAGACGGATTCCGTGCTCGCCGCGGCTCTCCTCGCGGATCTCGAAACAACCATGTCCACATTCGTCAAGGTGCTGCCGCGGGATTACGCCGCCGTCCTGGCGACCAGGCAGAGCGCCGTCGACGAGGGTCTTGACCCCGACGGCGACATCGTCTGGAACCGTATCCTGGAGGTTACCAATGGCTGATCCGAAGGGATTCCTCAAGACGACGGCGCGCGAACTGCCGCCGCGTCGCCCGGTGTCCGTGCGCCTGATGGACTGGAAAGAGGTCTACGAACAGGGAGACGCCGCCGTTCTCAAACGCCAGGCCGGCCGCTGCATGGACTGCGGTGTTCCGTTCTGCCACCAGGGCTGCCCCCTCGGCAACCTGATCCCCGAATGGAACGACCTGACCTGGCGCGAGGAAGGCAGGCAGGCCATCGAGCGCCTGCACTCCACGAACAACTTCCCCGAGTTCACCGGGCGCCTCTGCCCCGCCCCGTGCGAGTCGGCGTGCGTCCTCGCGATCAGCCAGCCGGCCGTGACGATCAAGCAGGTCGAGGTCTCGATCATCGACCAGGCCTTTGCCAAGGGCTGGGTGCAGCCGCAGCCGCCGGGGCGTCTGACCGGCAAGACGGTCGCCGTGGTCGGCTCTGGTCCCGCGGGTCTCGCAGCGGCCCAGCAGCTCACTCGTGCCGGCCACACCGTCGCCGTGTTCGAACGCGACGACCGGATCGGCGGCCTGCTCCGCTACGGCATCCCCGACTTCAAGATGGAAAAGAAGCACCTCGACCTGCGCCTCGCCCAGATGACGGCGGAGGGAACCCGGTTCCGGGCCGGCGTCAACATCGGCGTCGACATCACCTGGGACGACCTCCGTGCCCGGTACGACGCCGTCGTCGTTGCGACCGGCGCGCTCGTGCCCCGCGACCTGCCCGTCCCCGGGCGCGACCTCCCCGGCGTGCACTTCGCCATGGAATACCTCGTGCAGCAGAACCGCACGGGCGCGGGCGACGCGGTCGACAGCCAGATCACCGCGGAGGGCAAGCACGTCGTCGTCCTCGGCGGTGGAGACACCGGTGCCGACTGCATCGGGACGGCGCACCGCCAGCTTGCGGCATCCGTCACGAACCTCGCGATCGGCAGGCAGCCGGGCACCGAACGGCCCGAACACCAGCCGTGGCCGATGTCCGCAACGCTGTTCGAGGTCTCGAGCGCCCACGAAGAGGGCGGTACCCGCGAATACCTCGCCTCGACGATCGAGTTCCTCTCCAACGAGGCTGGCGAGGTTCGCGCCATCCGCGTCGCCGAAACCGAGTACCTCGATGGCCGGCGCGTGCCCAAGGCGGGTACGGAACGTGAAATCCCCGCGGACCTCGTACTCCTCGCACTCGGATTCACCGGCCCGGAATCGACGGAGCTCACCAGCCAGCTGCACGTGCCGCTCGATGGGCGGAGTAATGTCGTTAGAGACGGTAACTACCAAACCAGCCACGAAGGCGTGTTCGTCGCCGGCGATGCCGGTCGCGGACAGTCCCTCATTGTCTGGGCGATCGCTGAAGGTCGTGCTGCTGCAGCCGCCGTCGATCGATTCCTCGAAGGTGAGACACAACTACCTGCTCCGGTCAAACCGACCGACCATGCCTTCGCCATCTAACGGTCCCTGTGAAGCGAACGATTAGCCGGAGGACGCCACCAAGCGGCCTCCAGAACCACAGATCAAGAATGCGCCTACCCGGCGCGGAAAACGGAGCACTTTCAGAATGAGACGCGCCAAAATTGTCGCTACCCTCGGGCCGGCAGCCGCCAGTTACGATCAAATTCGAGCCCTGATCGACGCGGGTGTCGATGTCTGCCGGATGAACCTGAGCCATGGTGACTACACCGTGCACGAGTCCGTCTACGCAAACATCCGCAAGGCAGCGAATGATTCCGGTCGTGCGGTCGCCGTCCTGGTGGACCTGCAGGGCCCGAAGATCCGGCTCGGCAAGTTCGAAGGCGGCCCTTATGAATTGGCCGTCGGCGACATCTTTAAGATCACCACGGATGACGTGCTCGGCACGAGGGAGCTCTCCGGCACGACGTACAAGGGCCTGCCCAACGACGTCAAGCCCGGTGACTTCCTCCTGATCGACGACGGCAAGGTCAAGGTCGAGGTCGTCGCGACCAACGGCATCGTCGTCACGACGCGGGTCATCGTCGCCGGCCCGGTCTCGAACAACAAGGGCATCAACCTGCCCGGTGTTGCCGTCAACGTTCCCGCACTGTCCGAGAAGGATGAAGCAGACCTGCGCTGGGGCCTCCGCCTCGGCACCGACCTGATCGCCCTCTCCTTCGTGCGCGACGCGGCCGACATCACCCGCGTGCACGAGATCATGGCGGAGGAGGGCCGCAAGGTCCCCGTCATCGCCAAGATCGAGAAGCCGCAGGCCGTCGAGCACCTCGAAGAGATCATCGACGCCTTCGACTCGATCATGGTCGCCCGTGGCGACCTCGGCGTCGAGCTTCCGCTCGAAGCCGTCCCGATCGTGCAGAAGCACGCCGTCGAGCTCGCCCGACGGATGGCCAAGCCGGTCATCGTCGCGACGCAGATGCTCGAATCGATGATCCACAGCCCGGTCCCGACGCGCGCGGAAACGTCCGACGTCGCGAACGCCGTTCTCGACGGTGCGGACGCGGTCATGCTCAGCGGCGAGACCAGCGTCGGCGAATACCCCGTCGTCACGGTTCAGACCATGGCGCGGATTGTCGCATCCACCGAAGACCACGGTCTGGAGCGCATCGCGCCGCTCACGAACAAGCCGCGCACCCAGGGCGGGGCGATCACCCTCGCCGCGATCGAGGTCGCGGAGTTCGTCGACGCGAAGTTCCTCTGCATCTTCACCGAATCCGGAGACTCCGCCCGCCGGATGTCCCGCCTGCGGTCGAAGATCCCGATGCTCGCCTTCACGCCCGAGCCCGGCATCCGCCGCCGCCTCGCGCTCACCTGGGGCGTGCAGACGTTCCTCGTGGACCGGGTCACGCACACGGACTCCATGTTCGGCCAGGTCGATGACATCCTGCTCGGCCAGGGCCTGGCCCAGCTCGGTGACAAGGTCGTCGTCATCAGCGGTTCCCCTCCCGGAATCGCCGGCTCGACGAACGACATCCGGGTGCACCGCATCGGCGACGCCCACAACGAGGTTGCTCCGGCATACGTCAAGCAGTAGTCCCGTTGAAAGGAAAGCCCCGTCGACCGTTCCGGTCGGCGGGGCTTTTCCTGTGTCCGGGCGGGATCAGCCCGTCGCGCCCAGGAACGCGATGGCCGCGTCGCGGAAGGCGCGGGAAGTCGGCGCGTTGAAGTGGTTGCGGCCGGGGATCTCGAAGAAGGACCCGGCAGGCGTGGCCTCCGCGAGGGCCCGCGAAGCCTCGAGGATGCGATCCTCGCTCCCGGTCGCGAACAGGAGCGGCTGGGGCGGGGCATTGTCGGCTCCGGGCTGGGGTCCGCCGCGCATGCCCTCGACGAGTGCGACGAGCGCCCCGAGGTCGTTGCCGGGCAGGGCCTTCGCCATGGTCAGGTACGCGCCGGTGAGCCGGTCGCCCACCTCGGCGCCGTGCTCGATGTGCGCGCGGGCATCCGCGACCTGGAACCGCGTGAGCGGATTGCCGTCGGGAATCCCGCCGAGAACCGCCCGCACGATGCGCCCCTCGAGTTCCCTGGCTGCCTGCCAGCCGACCCTCGCTCCCAACGAATAGCCCGCGTACACCACCTCGTCGAGCAGGTAGGCGTCGAGCACCTGCTGCACGTCCGCGACGAGCGTGTCCATCGAGTACGCGGAGGGGGAGTGCGGCTTGTCGCTGAGGCCGTGGCCGCGCTGGTCGATGGCGATCACGTGGAATCCGGCGCGGAGGAGGTCCCTGGTCCAGCCGGTGGCGTGCCAGTTCGCCACGGCGCTCGACGCGAAGCCGTGCACGGCGAGCACGGTCGGGTGAGCCGGATCGCCGAATTCGTAGGTCGCGAGGTTCACCCCGTCCGCGGAATAGACGAAGCGATGGTCGGGCGCTGTTCGTGTGTTCATCAGTCACCATTTGACCACGGTGGAGTGGCGGGGACGGTCGCCGCAGCGGAGTCGGCCGGGTCAGACGTAATCTGGCGACATGAAGACGTATACGGCTGCCCAGCAGCGCGAGGCAGAGCAGCCTTACCTCGCCGCCGGTATTCCGCTGATGCAGCGGGCATCGACCGCGCTGGCCGCGGAGACGGCGGCGCTGCTCGTGGCGCGCCGCGGCAGGGTGCGAGGCGCCGGGCTGCTTGTCCTCGCGGGAACGGGAAACAACGGTGGAGACGCGCTGTTCGCGGCGGCGTCGCTCGCGGCGGAGGGTGCCAGGGTCATCGTGGTGCCGACAGCGCGGACGATGCACGAGGAGGGCCTCGCCGCCGCGGTGGCGGCCGGTGCGCGGGTGCTCGGTCCTGAGGAGTCGCCCGCGCTTGTCGCCAGGGAAGCGGCGTCGTGCGACGTGATCCTCGACGGCATCCTCGGAACGGGCACGAGCACGGACCCAGCACTCCGCGGCAGGGCCAGGGAAGTCGTGGCTGCGATCCTGGCCGTGCTGCACCCCGGTGTCGCGCAGGCGTCTGACGGAACCGGCAGGGAGCCGGTCGTCGTCGCCGTTGACCTGCCGAGCGGTGTCGGCGTGGATGACGGTGCCGTGCCGGATCCGACGGTGCTGCCCGCGACGGTGACCGTGACCTTCGGCGGCTGCAAACCGGGACTGCTCCGCTGGCCGGCCGCCGGGCTGGCCGGGCGGGTCGTCGTCGCCGATATCGGAATCGCACCTGAGCTCGAGCGAATCGCGGCCAGGGACCGCGCCGCTACTCTAGACGGGTGAGTGAACTGACAGTGAAATCCGATGCCGTGCAGCCCCCCGAATTCGCGGATGCGGTGCGCCCGGCCCGGTCGCAGGCCCTGCTCGACGCGATGAAGGAACGGGTCGTCATCGCCGACGGTGCGATGGGCACGATGCTGCAGGAGCATAACCCGACGCTCGACGACTACCAGCAGCTCGAGGGCTGCAACGAGATCCTGAACGTCAGCCGTCCCGACATGATCGAGGCGATCCATGGCGCGTACCTCGATACCGGCATCGACGCCGTCGAGAGCAACACCTTCGGAGCCAACTGGTCGAACCTCTCCGACTACGACATCGAGGACCGCATCGAGGAACTCGCGAGGCTCGGCGCGGCCATCGCCAGGAAAAGTGTCGAGGACTACGAGGCGAGGGACGGCCGGGTGCGCTGGGTGCTCGGTTCGATGGGGCCGGGCACCAAGCTCCCGAGCCTCGGCCACACCACATACGCCCACCTCAAGGCGACCTTCGCCGAGCAGGCCGTCGGACTGATCCGCGGAGGCGCAGACGCCTTCCTGATCGAGACCTCCCAGGACCTGTTGCAGACCAAGTCAGCGGTGAACGGGTGCAAGCAGGCGATCGCGGAGACCGGCATCCGCCTGCCGATCTTCGTCGAGGTGACCGTGGAGACGACCGGCACCATGCTGATGGGCAGTGAGATCGGAGCGGCGCTCACGGCGCTCGAGCCGCTCGGCATCGATGCGATCGGGCTGAACTGCGCCACCGGCCCCACCGAGATGAGCGAACACCTGCGTCATCTGGCCCGGTACTCGCACGTGCCGGTGATGTGCATGCCGAACGCCGGCCTGCCGATGCTCACGGCAACCGGGGCAAGCTACCCGCTCACGCCGGACCAGCTCGCCACGGCGCACGAACAGTTCGTCAGGGAGTTCGGGCTGGGCCTCGTCGGCGGATGCTGCGGGACCACTCCCGCGCACATGCAGGCGGTCGTCGACCGCCTGCGCGGCGCCTCCGTCAGCGAGCGCGCGATCGAAGAGGACCCCGGGGTCGCGAGCCTGTACCAGCACGTCAGCTTCGACCAGGACAGTGCCTTCCTCGCGATCGGGGAGCGCACGAACGCCAACGGGTCGCGCGCCTTCCGCGACGCGATGCTCGAGGAACGCTGGGACGACTGCGTCGACATCGCCCGCGCCCAGGTCCGCGACGGCGCCCACCTGCTCGACGTCTGCATCGACTATGTCGGGCGCGACGGCGTCGCGGACATCCGGCAGGTCGTCTCCCGGCTCGCGAGCGCCTCGACGCTGCCTCTCGTCGTCGACTCCACCGAACCGGCCGTGCTGCAGGCGGGCATGGAACTCATCGGCGGGCGCCCGGTGGTGAACTCGGTCAACTTCGAGGACGGCGAGGGCCCCGGCAGCCGCTTCGGCCGGATCATGCCGCTCGTGAAGGAACACGGGGCCGCCGTGATCGCCCTGACCATCGACGAGGAGGGTCAGGCCCGCACCGCGGAGCACAAGGTGCGCATCGCGACCCGGCTCGTCGAGACCCTCGTCACCGAGTGGGGGATGCGGGTCGAGGACATCATCGTCGACGCGCTGACCTTCCCGATCGCCACCGGCCAGGAGGAGACCCGCAGGGACGGCATCGAGACGATCGAGGCGATCCGGCAGATCAAGGCGAAGTACCCCGGCATCCACACGACGCTCGGGGTCTCGAACGTGTCCTTCGGACTGAACCCCGCGGCCAGGTCGGTGCTCAACTCCGTGTTCCTGCACGAGGCGACTGCGGCAGGGCTCGACTCCGCCATCGTCAACTCGGCCAAGATCGTGCCGCTCGCCTCGGTGCCGGACGACCGGCGCAAGGTGGCGCTCGACCTGGTCTGGGATCGTCGCGAGTACGACGTCGACGGCAACCTCACCTACGACCCGCTTGCCGCTCTCCTCGACCTGTTCGCCGGAGTCGACTCCGCCGCGCTGAAGGACGAGCGCGCCGCAGAGCTCGCGGCCCTGCCGGTCGGTGAGCGTCTCGAACGTCGCATCATCGACGGAGAGGCCAAGGGGCTCGAGGCCGACCTCGACCTCGCCCGCGCCGGCGGGATGAGCGCCCTCGACATCGTCAACGTGCACCTGCTCGCCGGCATGCAGATCGTCGGGGCCCGGTTCGGCAGCGGAGAGATGCAGCTGCCGTTCGTGCTGCAGTCCGCCGAGGTGATGAAGGCCGCCGTCGCGCTCCTCGAGCCGCACATGGAGAAGTCGGAAGCGGCGGGCAAGGGCACGATGGTGCTCGCGACCGTGCGCGGAGACGTGCACGACATCGGCAAGAACCTCGTCGACATCATTCTGACCAACAACGGTTACGACGTCGTCAACATCGGGATCAAGAAGACGATCAACGAGATCATCGCGGCAGCGGAGGAGCACGACGCCGACGTGATCGGCATGAGCGGGCTGCTCGTCAAGTCAACGGTCGTCATGAAGGAGAACCTGCTCGAACTGAACAACCGGGGGCTCGCCACGAAGTGGCCCGTCATCCTCGGCGGCGCAGCACTCACCCGCGCCTACGTCGAGGAAGACCTTGCCGGCCTGTTCGACGGGCAGGTCCGGTACGCGCGGGACGCCTTCGAGGGCCTGAAGCTGATGGAGCCGCTCGTGGCCATCGCCCGCGGCGCCGACCCGGCATCCGTCGGGCTGCCGCCCCTGAAACAGCGCATTCACAAGCGCAGCCTGCTCACCGTCACCGAGCCGGACGCCATGCCGGTGCGCAGCGACGTTGCCGCGGACAACCCGGTGCCGGTGCCGCCGTTCTGGGGGACCCGGATCGTCAAGGGCGTCGCCCTCGCCGAATACTCGGCGTTCCTCGACGAACGGGCGACCTTCATGGGACAGTGGGGTCTCAAGCCCAGCCGGGCCGAAGATGGCGCCAGTTACCAGGAACTCGTCGACACCGAGGGCAGGCCGCGGCTGCGCTACTGGCTCGACCGGATCCTCGCAGAGGGCATGCTCGACGCCTCCGTCGCGTACGGCTACTTCCCCGCATACAGCGAGGGCAACGACCTCGTGGTGCTGCACCACGGCGACGACCCGGACGGAAGCCTCGGCACGCCGGGCCTGCTCGCGCCGGACGGCGGCTCCGGCGGACCGGTCGGCACCGAACGGCTGCGGTTCTCCTTCCCGCGCCAGAGACGGGACCGGCACCTGTGCCTCGCCGACTTCGTCCGTCCGCGCGAGTCCGGCCAGGTGGACGTCGTCGCGCTCCAGCTCGTCACGGCCGGCGCCAATGTCGACAGCGTGACCGCGAAGCTCTTTGCCGCGAACAAATACCGCGACTACCTGGAGCTCAACGGCCTCACGATGCAGCTCACCGAGTCCCTCGCCGAGTACTGGCACGCCCGCGTGCGCGCGGAGCTCGGCCTGGGCGCCGAGGACCCGACCGACGTGGCCGGCATGTTCAAGCTCGAGTACCGCGGCGCCCGCTTCTCGCTCGGCTACCCGGCCTGCCCCGAGATGGAGGACCGCCGCAAGGTCGTCGAACTGCTCAGGCCCGAGCGGATGGGTGTCGTGCTGTCGGAGGAGCTGCAACTTCATCCGGAGCAGTCGACGGATGCCTTCGTGTTCCATCACCCGGAAGCGAAGTACTTCTCGGTCTAGGGTCGCGCCGCGGGGCGGCGGGGCTGGTCCCCCGCCGGCG
>NZ_JASJVI010000012.1:0-59969 GCF_035019865.1 Cryobacterium sp. 10I5 | reverse complement strand
GGCGGCGTCGGTTCAGCGGGCGGTGGGGAGGAGGCCGAGGGCGCGCACGTGGTCGCGTTCCTCGATGAGTTCGGCCACGGATGCGTCGATGCGGGCGCGGGAGAAGGCGTTCAGTTCGAGGCCCTGCACGACCTGCCACTGGCCCTCGACCGACCGCACCGGGAAGGAGCAGACGAGGCCCTCCGGGACTCCGTATGAGCCGTCTGAGACGATCGCGGCGGAAGTCCACCGCTCTCCGGTGCCGTGCACCCAGTCGTAGACGTGGTCGATCGTCGCCTCGGCCGCCGACCCGGCAGAGGAGGCACCGCGCGCGGTGATGATCTCATAGCCGCGCTTCTCGACCCGCGGGATGAAGGTTCCGGCGAGCCAGTCCTCATCGACGAGTTCGCGAACCGGTCGCCCGGCGGCCGTCGCGTGGAAGACGTCCGGATACTGCGTCGCGGAGTGGTTGCCCCAGATGGCGAGGCCGTCGATCTCGGAGACGTGCACCCCGAGGTGCACGGCGAGCTGGGCGACGCCGCGGTTGTGGTCGAGCCGGGTCAGCGCGGTGAAGCGCTCGGCCGGGATGTCCGGGGCGAACGCGGCGGCGACGAGCGCGTTCGTGTTGGCCGGGTTGCCCACGACGAGCACGCGCACGTCGGATGCCGCGCCGGCGTTGATGGCGGTGCCGTGCGGCCCGAAGATGCGGCCGTTCCCCTCGAGCAGCGCGACGCGTTCCTCGCCGATGCCGCGCGGCCGGGAGCCCACGAGAAGGGCGACGTTCACCCCGTCGAAGGCGCGTGTGGGGTCATCCGTCACCATCACGTCCCGCAACAGCGGGAAGGCGCAGTCCTCGAGTTCGAGGGCTGTTCCTGCCGCGGCGGCGAGCCCGGCCGGGATTTCGAGGAGCCGGAGGTTCACCGGGGTCGTCGGGCCGAACATCTGGCCGGACGCGATGCGGAAGAGCAGCGCGTAGCCGATCTGGCCGCCTGCGCCGGTTACGGTGACATTCATCGTTGGAGTGGACACGCTGCCAGCATACGGCCGGGCGCCGGGGTTCGTCAGGCGAGGGCGCTGACGAGCGGCGCGTCGTCCAGGAGCTCGAGTGCGGCGGGCCCCGCCGCGCGCACGGTGAAGCCGGCGCCGGGAGCCCAGGCCAACAGGTCGTCGACGGTCGCGAGCTCGAGGGCGCTCCGGATCAGGGCGCGGGTGAACCGGCCCTTCGCGGTCTTGTTGAAGTGGTTGAGGGCGCGCACGTGCCCGTCCGGCGTTTCCGTCACGACGCGGAGCACGACGGAACCGGCCCGGACGGGTGCGGCGCCGAGGGACACGTAACCCGCTGACCGGAGGTCGAGCACGAGGCCGGACTCCCGGGCGAGCAGCGCGGCGATTCGCGGTCCCCAGTGCTGTTTCAGCACAAGGCCGGGCAGCCGACTCGTCGTCGACAGTCGGTAGGCCGGAATCGGATCGAGTGCACCGATCGGCCCGAACAGGGCGGAGTGGACGAGCAAGTGCCCTGCGGCCCAGTCGCGCTCGGCGAGGGTCAGTGTCGGGGCGTCGAGGGCGTCGTAGAGTACCCCGGTGTACCGGTCGAGCGCGGCCATCGTCGGCGCGGTCGTGAGCGCCCGGTTGTGGGCGACCTCACCGGTCTGGGTGCGGCCGAGCTTCAGCGCAGCCATCATGGCTTCGGGGTGCCGGGCAAGTGAGCGCAGCTCACGCACGAGTACCCGCCGCTGAGAGTTCAGCGACGGGTACCTGAGGTGGTTCAGATCGAGCGGTTCGCCGGTACCGCCTGTGCGTTTCGTCTCGGAGGGCGGCAGCAGGAGCAGCACGGGCTAGATCGACAAGGCTAGACGAGCCCCGCTTTGCGAGCGACGATCGTGACCTGGTTGTTGGCGACAGACAGGAAGCCGTCCTCGGCCTGGGCGACGATCTTCTCGCCACCGGGCAGGGTCAGGCGCACCTCACCGCTCGCCAGGATGGCGAGCAACGGCTCGTGGCCCGGCAGGATGCCGATCTGTCCTTCGACGGTGCGTGCGACGACCATGGTCGCCTCACCGGCCCAGACTTCCTGGTCCGCCGAGACGACGCTGACGGTGAGCGGAGCCCCTGCCATGGCTAGTCGTTCTCCTTCTGGATTTTCGCCCACTTCTCTTCGACGTCGGAGATGCCGCCGACGTTGAAGAATGCCTGCTCGGCAACGTGGTCGAAGTCACCGTTGGCGATGGCCGTGAAGGATTCGATGGTGTCCTTGAGCGATACCGTCGAGCCCTCGACACCGGTGAACTTCTTCGCCATGTAGGTGTTCTGGGAGAGGAACTGCTGGATGCGACGGGCCCGTGAAACGGTGACCTTGTCTTCCTCGGAGAGTTCGTCAACACCGAGGATCGCGATGATCTCCTGGAGTTCCTTGTTCTTCTGGAGGATCGCCTTGACGCGGACGGCCGTGTTGTAGTGGTCGGCGCCCAGGTAGCGGGGGTCGAGGATACGGCTGGTCGAGGTGAGTGGGTCGACGGCCGGGTAGAGGCCCTTCGACGCGATCTCGCGGGACAGCTCAGTCGTGGCGTCGAGGTGGGCGAAGGTCGTCGCCGGTGCCGGGTCGGTGTAGTCGTCAGCGGGCACGTAGATGGCCTGCAGCGACGTGATCGAGTGGCCACGGGTCGAGGTGATGCGCTCCTGGAGGATGCCCATCTCGTCGGCGAGGGTCGGCTGGTAACCCACGGCGCTCGGCATGCGGCCCAGAAGGGTCGACACCTCGGAACCGGCCTGGGTGAAGCGGAAGATGTTGTCGATGAAGAGCAACACGTCCTGCTTGGCGACGTCGCGGAAGTACTCGGCCATGGTCAGCGCGGAGAGGGCGACGCGAAGACGCGTTCCCGGCGGCTCGTCCATCTGGCCGAACACGAGGGCGGTCTTGTCGAAGACTCCCGCCTCTTCCATTTCCTTGATGAGGTCGTTGCCCTCACGGGTGCGCTCGCCGACTCCGGCGAACACCGACACTCCACCGTGGTCCTGCGCGACGCGCTGGATCATCTCCTGGATCAGGACCGTCTTGCCGACTCCGGCTCCACCGAAGAGACCGATCTTGCCGCCGAGGACGTACGGCGTGAGCAGGTCGATGACCTTGATGCCGGTCTCGAACAGCTGGGTCTTGGCCTCGAGCTGGTCGAAGGGCGGCGGCTTGCGGTGGATGGGCCAGCGCTCCGTGATTTCGATCTTCTCGCCGGGCTCGGCGTTGAGCACCTCACCGATGGCGTTGAAGACGCGGCCCTTGGTGACCTCGCCGACGGGAACCATGATGGGAGCTCCGGTGTCCCGGACCTCCTGGCCGCGGACGAGGCCGTCGGTCGGGTTCAGCGCGATCGCGCGGATCAGGTCGTCCCCGAGGTGCAGTGCGACCTCGAGGGTGATCTCGGTGGAGACGTCACCGATGACGATGGTCGTCTTCAGCGCGTTGTACATGCCCGGGATCGAGTCGTGCGCGAACTCGATGTCGACGACCGGGCCCGTGACGCGGGCGATCCGGCCGACGGCAACGGTCTCGACCGGCGCGTGGACTGGCGCGGTTGCGATGTCAGTCATTGCTCTCTCTTCTCTGGTTTAGTTCTTGGCGGATGAGAGCGCATCGGCCCCACCCACGATCTCGGAAATCTGCGAGGTGATCTCGGTCTGCCTGGCGTTGTTGGACAGCCGGGTGAAGGTCGTGATCAGCTTGTCGGCGTTGTCGGCGGCCGACTGCATCGCCTTCTGGCGTGCGGCGTGCTCTGCGGCGGCCGACTGGAGCATCGCGTTGAACACACGACTCTCGATGTACACCGGCAGCAGGGCGTCGAGAACGGTCTCGACGTCCGGCTCGAACTCGTACAGCGGCAGGACCTGACCGTCGTCGGGCTCTTCCACTCCCTCGACGACCTCGAGCGGGAGCAGTCGAACGACCTGGGGAACCTGGGTGACCATGCTCACGAAGCGGTTGTACACGACGTGGATCTCGTCGACGCCACCGTCTTCGGCGTCGCGCAGGAAGGTCTCCAGCAATGACTCGCTGATGTCCTGGGCGATTTCCAGCTGAGGCTGATCGGTTCCGCCGGTCCAGACCCGCTCGGAGGCGCGCCTGCGGAAGCCAAAGTAGGCCACTGCCTTGCGTCCGACGAGGAAGTAGACGACGTCCTTGCCCTGGCTGCGCAGCAGTTCGCTGAGCGACTCCGCTTCTCTCAGTACCTGAGAGCTGAACGCCCCGGCGAGGCCTCGGTCCGACGTGAAGATGACGACCGCGGCGCGTTCGACCTTCTCCGGTTCGGTCGTCAGGACGTGCGCGACGTTGGAATACGTCGCGACGGCCGAGACCGCCCGGGTGATCGACTGCGAGTACGGAGTCGAGGCCGAAACCCTCGCCCTCGCCTTCTGAATGCGCGAGGCCGAAATCAACTCCATGGCCCGAGTGATCTTCTTCATCGTCTGGGCAGACTTGATCTTCTGCCGGTAGACCCGAAGTTGCGCTCCCATGTGGCTCCTGTGCTTCCTTCTCAGTGAATCGTGGTTGTCGAGGCCCGCTGGTCAGCGGCGGTGCTTGACAATCTTTTCCTGGTTCACGTCGTCGGCGGTGATCGCTTCGAACTGTTCCTTGCCGACGGAGGCAAGCGGCTTGCCCTCACCGGTGTGAAATTCGCGTTTGAAGACGTCGACCTCACGCTCGAGGATTTCGACGGTCTCGTCGCTCAGCACGTTCGTGTCGCGCAGCGTCTTGAGGACCTCGGTGTTGCGGCCGAGGTGATCGAGAAGGCCACGCTCGAAGCGCAGCACGTCCTCGACGGGGACCTCGTCGAACTTGCCGTTGGTGCCGGCCCAGATCGAGACGACCTGGTCCTCGACCGGGTACGGCGAGTACTGCGGCTGCTTGAGCAGCTCGGTCAGGCGGGCGCCTCTGGCGAGCTGGCGACGGCTGGCGGCATCCAGGTCGGAGGCGAACATCGCGAAGGCCTCGAGCGAGCGGTACTGCGCCAGTTCGAGCTTCAGCGTTCCGGAGACCTTCTTGATGGATTTCACCTGGGCGTCACCACCGACACGCGAGACCGAGATTCCCACGTCGACCGCGGGACGCTGGTTGGCGTTGAAGAGGTCGGACTGCAGGAAGATCTGGCCGTCGGTGATCGAGATCACGTTGGTCGGGATGTACGCAGAGACGTCGTTCGCCTTGGTCTCGATGATCGGAAGGCCGGTCATCGATCCCGCGCCGAGGGCGTCGGACAGCTTGGCGCAACGCTCGAGCAGACGGGAGTGCAGGTAGAACACGTCTCCGGGGTACGCTTCGCGTCCCGGCGGGCGACGCAGCAGCAGGGAGACGGCGCGGTAGGCCTCCGCCTGCTTGGACAGGTCGTCGAAGATGATCAGGACGTGCTTGCCCGCGTACATCCAGTGCTGGCCGATGGCCGAACCGGTGTACGGGGCGAGGTACTTGAAGCCGGCCGGGTCGGAGGCCGGGGAGGCGACGATGGTGGTGTACTCCATCACGCCGGCGTCCTCGAGCGCGCCCTTGACGGCGGCGATCGTGGAGCCCTTCTGGCCGATGGCGACGTAGATGCAGCGAACCTGCTTGTTCACGTCTCCGGAGGCCCAGTTGGCCTTCTGGTTGATGATGGTGTCGATCGCGATCGCGGTCTTGCCGGTCTGGCGGTCACCGATGATGAGCTGGCGCTGGCCGCGACCGATCGGGATCATCGCGTCGATGGCCTTGATACCGGTCTGCATGGGCTCGTGCACGGACTTGCGATCCATGACGCCGGGCGCCTGCAGTTCGAGGGCACGACGCCCTTCGCTCTCGATCGGGCCGAGGCCGTCGATCGGGGCGCCGAGCGGGTCGACGACGCGACCCAGGTAGCCGTCGCCGACGGGGACGGAGAGCACCTCTCCGGTGCGGTGCACCTCCATGCCCTCGACGATGCCGGCGAACTCGCCGAGCACGACAACACCGATCTCGTCTTCGTCGAGGTTCTGGGCGAGGCCCAGGGTGCCGTCGGCGAATTTGATGAGCTCGTTGGCCATCACGCTGGGCAGGCCCTCGACGTGTGCGATACCGTCGCCGGCCGTCGTGACGTAGCCCACCTCAGCGGTCGCGGTCTTGCTCGGCTCGTAGGACTTGACGAAGTCCTGGAGAGCATCGCGGATCTCATCGGGGCTGATCGTTAGTTCTGCCATCATCTTCCCTTTCCCGTACGGGTGTACAGGTTCTGTCTCGAACGAAGCGTTGCCGCTCGTGGTTTTTCTGTTCCGGCTGACCTGTGGTCAGCCGGCAAGCTGGAGTCGCAAATCCTTGAGGCGGGTGGCGATGGTGCCGTCGATGACGTCGTCACCGATCTGCACGCGGACACCGCCGACGATCGCGCGGTCCGCGACCTGGTTGATCGTGAGCGTGCGTCCATATCGGGCCGTGAGGCTGGCGCGCAAGCGCTCCAGCTGTGCGGCACTCAGCAACTCGGCCGTCGAGACGGTCGCAATCGCCGTGCCGGCCTCGTCTGCGACGATTGTCGCAGCGAAACGGAGGAGCGCACCGATGCGACGGCCGCGGGGCTGCTGCACGAGGTGACGCACGATCACGAGGGTCTGTTCCGAGACCTTGCCGGTGAGCAGCGAATCGACCAGCCCGACCTTGGCGCTGAGCGCGCCGAGCTTCGAGGCCAGTGCCAGTTCGAGTTCACCGTTGGATGCGACGGCCGTTCCGAATTCGAACAGTTCCGCTTCCACTGCACCCGCTACCGGGGCAGAGGCCGCAACGGCCCGCAGCCCCAGTTCTTCGATGCCGGCGAGCAGGTCGGAATGACTCGACCAGCGCGCGGCCGCGACCGACTGGAGCAGGTCCAGTGCCGTGGGGGTCAGTTTCGCCGAGAAGATCGCGGCGACCAGTGCCGCCTTCGCCGCGGCATCCGCTGCGGGGTCGACCAGGGCAGACAGGAGCTGCGCCGAATCACCGATGACACGGCCGGAGTCGAGCAGGCCATCGCCCGTTGCGAGATCGGTCGTGCGGCCGTGGGCGGCAAGTACCGCCCTCGATGAGGCCAAAGCTTCCCTGGTGGCGCTTCCCATTACTTAGCTGCTTTCTCCGAGGCCTCAAGGTCGGCCAGGAACCGGTCGACGATGGCACTCGCCTTCGCGTCGTCCGTCAGGCTTTCGCCGATGACTCCGGACGCGAGGTCGATGGCGAGGGTGCCGACTTCGGCGCGAAGCGACAGGACTGCCGCCTGGCGTTCCGCTTCGATCTGGGCCTTGGCGCTCGCGGTGATGCGGGCCGCCTCAGCGCCGGCCTGCTCCTTGAGCTCCGCGATGATCTTCTGGCCGTCCGCGCGGGCGACCTCGCGGATCTTGCCGGCTTCCGCACGGGCGTCGGCGAGCTGGGCCGTGTACTGCTCGAGTGCGGCTTCCGCCTTGCGCTGGGCGTCGTCCGCCTTGGCGATGTTGCCCTCGATAGCCTCAGCACGGTCGTCGAGCATCTTCTGCATCCTCGGAAGGATGAGCTTCCAGAAGAAGAACAGAATCACGACAAAGCACACCGCGGACCAAATGATGTCCGGCCATGCGGGAAGGAGCGGGTTGTGCGCCTGTTCCGCGGCGGCTGCAATTACTGCGTGAAGCATCATGCCTCCATATCTAGGTGAAAAAGAGGACGATTAGGACGTGAAGATGAAGTACGTTGCGATACCGATGAAGGCGAGCGCCTCGGTGAAGGCGATGCCGATGTACATCAGGACCTGGAGCTGGCCGGCCAGTTCGGGCTGACGAGCAACACCCTCGATGGTCTTGCCGACGACGATACCCACGCCGATTGCCGGGCCGATTGCGGCGAGGCCGTAACCGACAGTGGCGATGTTTCCTGAGATTGCCGCGAGAACGGTAGTTGCGTCCACGTTTGTTTCCTTCCGTTGTGACGAATACGGCGAGTGCCGGGTTCGAGGTTAGTGTTCTTCAGCCACCGCGAGCTGGATGTAAACAGCGGTGAGCAGGGCGAAAATGTAGGCCTGGAGCACGGCGATCAACACCTCGAAGAGGGTGAACGCGAGTCCGAAGACCAGGGTGCCTGCACCGAAGAGCTTGAAGGCTCCGTCGGCCGTGAAGAAGAAGAACTGGGTCGCCGTGAAGAACAGCACCAGCAGCAGGTGGCCGACGATCATGTTCATCAGCAGTCGCAGGGTCAATGTGACCGGGCGGACGAGGAAGGTCGAGATGAACTCGATCGGCGTCACGATGATGTAGAGCGCCTTCGGCACGCCGGGCGGGAAGAGGGAGTTGCGGACGAAGTTGCCCGGGTTCTTCTTGAGGCCGGCGTAGATGAAGGTGCAGTAGGAGATGACCGCGAGGAGCAGCGGCACGCCGATCACCGAGGTGCCCGCGATGTTGAGGAACGGGATCGGTCCGGTGAGGTTCATGAAAAGCACGAGGAAGAAGATCGTCGTGAGGAGGGGCAGGAAACGCTTGCCCTCCTTCTTGCCGAGGATGCTTTCCGCGATGTTGACCCTGGCGAAGTCGAGGCCCATCTCCACGAGGCTCTGCAGCCGGGTCGGTACGACCTTCATGCGGCGCGTTCCGATCCAGAAGAGCAGGATCAGGGCGGCCATCGCAATGAAGCGGATGAGCATGATCCGGTTGATCTCGAACGGCGTCCCTACGAAGAAGACGGCCTCGGGGAAGAACTCATTGATGGATGGACCTTGGAAGGTACCGTCGCCGGTAGCCATCGGGAGCATCAGGTTTACGGCGGTTTCTAGCAGCGCTTTCTCCTGGTTCGGGGCGGGGAGCTCTGCTCTCGCGAAGACGAAAAGTGGGTCGGAACGTCGAGCACGACAAAAGCAGCGCTGCGGGGCGAACCGGTCATTACCTTACCAAGAAACCCACCTCGGGCCGAATCCTGCGGGTGAATATTCATCGCTTTTCCGGGTCTCAGGAGCGGGGCAGATCGCTCACATACGGAACACGGCTCTTGCGGATGACCACAACGTCGACGATCAGGGAGCCGATCACGCCGGCGATGATGCTCAGGAACAGCACGACCGGCTGCACCCAGGGCTGCCCCTTGAGCAGCACGACGAGCACGAGGAACACCACGAACTTCAGCAGCCAGCCGCCCAGCACGATCCCGAAGAAGGCGCCGACGGCCGCGGCCGTTCCGGCGAAGCGGTTGGCGATCAGGATGCTGCCTGCCGTGATCCCCATGAACACGAGCGCCATCCCGGTGCCGATCAGGGCGCTCAGCACCCCGATGCCGCCCGCTGTGAGCCCGCCGGCGATCATCCCGACCACGGCGATGCCCCCGGCGAGATAGCCGCCGTAGACGAGGATGCTGCGGAACACCCGGTTCGACGTCGGCTGCAGTGATCCGGCTGGCTGGGTGGCGCTCATACGTGCTCCTCGGCTTGCGTCGATGCCTCGTCGAGGCGATCGAGCTTCACGATGTCGTGGGGAAGGGTGGCTGGTTGGGCGAGCTGGGTGGCCGCTTCGGCCCTCTTGGAGCGGCTCAGCGGTGCGAGGGTCACGATCGTGCAGACGAGCAGGGCGAAGACCAGGAAGAGCGTCGCCCACCAGGTCTGCACGCCGAAGTAGACGGGCAACACGAAGTAGAGCAGGCAGCCGATGGCCACGGCAGCCGTCCACCCGTAGAAGATCAGCACGGCGTGGAGGTGCGAGTGTCCCATGTCGAGCAGCCGGTGGTGCAGGTGCTTCCGGTCGGCGCTGAACGGGGACTTGCCGGCCCGCACCCGCCGGAACACGGCGAGTGCGAAGTCGAGCAGCGGGATGATCAGGATCGCGAAGGGCAGCAGGATCGGGATGAAGGCGGGAAAGAGCTGGGACCGGTTCACCGCGGTCGGGTCGACCTGGCCGGTGATCGCGATCGCCGAGGTCGCCATCAGGAGGCCGACGAGCATGGAGCCGGAGTCGCCCATGAAGATCTTGGCGGGGCGCCAGTTGAGCGGCAGGAACCCGATGCAGGCCCCCACGAGGATCGCGGCGATCACCGAGGCGAGGTTGAAGTAGTTGCTCGGGGAGGTGTCCCGCACAAGCAGGTAGCTGTAGATGAAGAAGACGCCGTTGGCGATGAGGGCGACCCCGGCGACCAGGCCGTCGAGGCCGTCGATGAAGTTGATCATGTTCATCACGAGCACGATCACGAAGACGGTGATCAGGATCGACATCCACGAGGATCCGACGGTGAGTCCGCCGATCGGGAGCGAGAGCACCTGGACGCCCTGCCAGGCGACGAGGCCGGCGGCGATGAACTGGCCGGCGAGCTTGGTCATCCAGTCGAGGTCCCAGAGGTCGTCTGCGACGCCGAGGAGCACGATCATCAGGGCGGCACCGAGGATGGCGAGGATCTGCTCCGGGTCGGAGAAGACCAGCCGGAGCGGCGCGAACTGGGCCGAGATGAGGTACGCGACCCCGAAGGCGGCGATCACGCCGAAGAAGATGGCGACCCCGCCGAGGCGGGGGGTGGGTCGGGTGTGCACGTCCCGCAGGCGGATCTTCGGATAGATCTTGTAGCGGTGGCTGACCTTGAGCACGACCCAGGAGAGGATCGCCGTGACAACGGCCGAGACGATGGCCAGCAGGATGAATACGGTCATGTCTAGCCCGCGACATCCGCTTCGGGAGTCGCGGCGACCGGGGCGACGGGGGCGACGAAGCCCTCCGGCGCGAGTGCGTCGCCGATGACGGCCGCGAGGGCCTCTCGGGATATCACGCCGTTGCGCACGATCACGAGCTTGCCGCCGTTGCTGTCGAAGCCGGTCGCGTCGATGATCGTCGAGGAGGTGTCGCCCGCCCGGTCGCCGATCGGTTCGTAGCCGGTGCCGGCAGCTCCCCCGTCGAGGTAGACCTCGACGCTCTCGCCGAGCATCTCTTCTGCGGTCGCCGCGTCGACCGCTGACGGCAGGCCGCTCGTGTTCGCGCTCGAGACGGCGAGGGGGCCGGTGTCGGCGAGCAGGTCGAGGGCGATCGGGTTGCTCGGCATCCGCAGGGCGACGGTGCCGCGGGTGTCGCCGAGGTCCCAGACCAGGGAGGGCTGGGCGTTGAGCACAACGGTGAGCCCGCCTGGCCAGAACTCCGCGACGAGCGCGCGCACGGGCTCTGGGATATCGACCGCGAGCGCGTCGAGGGTGCCGATGCCTGGGATGAGCACGGGAGGCGGGGACTGCCGGCCGCGGCCCTTCGCGTCGAGCAGGCGTTGGACCGCCTCCGGGCTGAACGCGTCGGCGGCGAGGCCGTAGACGGTGTCGGTGGGGATGACGACGAGCGCGCCGCGAGCGATCGCCGAGCGTGCCAGTCTCATGCCGGTTGCGTAGTCCGAGACAACCGTGCAGTCGTAGATGCGTGTCATTGCGCCCAATTCTAGTGCAGGGGTGTTTCCCGAGGCTGGGAGCGAGTCCCGCCCTGGCTGAGGTGTCGCAGATCGAGGTTCGCACGGCGCGGGAACCTCGATATGCGACCCCTCAGCGCAGGGGTCAGGGGGTGGGGCGGATGGCTGTGGTCGCCCGGTCGCGGGTGGTGTAGTCGCGGTGGGTCGCTGTCGCGCGCCAGCCGTCGCCGTCGAGCAGGGCACGGATGTCTCCGCCCTGCAGTTCGCCGTGCTCGATCACGAGCACTCCGCCCGGACGCAGTAGGCGCAGGGCCGTCTGCGAGACGTGCCGGACGACGTCGAGGCCGTCGACCCCGCCGAAGAGGGCGTGTGCCGGATCGAAGAGACGGACCTCGGGGTCGCGCGGCACGGCATCCATTGGTATATAGGGAGGGTTCGAGATCAGGACGGCGACCGTGCCGTCGAGTTCGGCGAGGATGCCGCTCTCCGCGAGGTCGCCGAAGACGAGCGTCGCGTTGGCTGCGTTGACCGCTTCGAAGTTGCGGGTCGTCCAGGCGAAGGCCTCCGGCGAGTTCTCGACGGCCCAGATCCGCGCGTTCGGCACCTCGACGGCGAGGGAGAGCGCGATCGCGCCGCTGCCGGTGCCGAGGTCGACGCCGATCGGCTCCGGGTCCGGCATGGAACGGAGGGCGTCGATCGCGAACTGGGCGACCTGCTCGGTCTCGGGGCGGGGCACGAAAACGCCGGGGCCGACGAGGAGTTCGATCGACCGGAACGGCGCGTGCCCGGTGATGTGCTGCAGGGGTTCGCGCAGTGCCCGGCGGGAGACGAGGACGTCGATCGCGGCGGCATCCGCATCCGTGACGACGGTGCGGAGGATCGCCGCCGCCTGGACCTCGCCGCGGCTCCGGCCGAGCACGTGCCCGATCAGGAGGTCGGCGTCGACGGCGGAGTCCTGGATGCCGGCTGCAGCGAGGATATCGATCGCGCGGGCACGGATGCTGTCGACGGTGCCGGCGAGGGTGCCTCCGGGGACCACAGGGCCGGGGACGGGGGCGCCGGGAACGGAACCCGGAAAAGTGCCGGGAATGGAATGGTCGTCGTCTTCAGTTGTCACACTTTGGAATGTAACGCAATGAAAGGCTCACGCCCAATGCCGGAGTCGTATGCTGGGCGAGGTTCCTGATCCCAATACACGGGGTGCCGGCCCGAATGACCCGATGACCCGACCGAAAGGCACTGCGATGACCGCACGCATCTACTCCGACATCACCAAGGCAGTTGGAGGGACGCCGCTGGTCAAGCTCAACCGCCTGACGGCCGGCCTCGACGCGACCGTTCTCGTCAAGCTCGAGTTCTATAACCCGTCCGCGAGCGTCAAGGACCGCATCGGCATCGCGATCGTCGACGCCGCCGAGGCGTCCGGTGAACTCCTGCCCGGCGGCACCATCGTCGAGGGCACGAGCGGCAACACCGGAATTGCGCTCGCGCTCGTCGGAGCCGCCCGCGGTTACAAGGTCATCCTGGCGATGCCGGAGACCATGAGCAAGGAACGCCGCGTCCTCCTTCGTGCATACGGTGCCGAGATTGTGCTGACCCCGGGGGCCGCCGGCATGCGCGGCGCCGTCGAGACGGCCGAAGAGATCGTCGCGAAGACCCCCGGTGCGATTCTCGCCCGCCAGTTCGACAACCCTGCCAACCCGGCGATCCACTTCGCCACGACCGGCGTCGAGATCTGGGACGACACCGAAGGCGCCGTCGACATCTTCGTCGCGGGCATCGGCACCGGTGGCACCATCACGGGCGCGGGCAAGCTGCTCAAGGAGCGCAAGCCCTCCGTGCACATCGTCGGCGTCGAGCCGATCGACTCCCCGATCCTCACCGGCGGCAAGCCGGGTCCGCACAAGATCCAGGGCATCGGCGCGAACTTCATCCCGTCCGTTCTCGACACCGACCTCTACGATGAGGTGACCGATGTCACCCTCGCCGATTCCCTCACCACCGCTCGCGCACTTGCGACCGACGAGGGAATCCTGTCCGGCATCTCGGGCGGCTCCGCCGTCTGGGCGGCCATCGAACAGGCGAAGAAGCCGGAGAACGCCGGCAAGACCATCGTCGCCATCCTCCCGAGCTTCGGAGAGCGTTACATCTCCACCGTGCTGTACGAGGACCTGCTCGACTAAGACCTGCTGCATCAACGAGAACGGGAACAACTGAAAACCGACATGGGAGTCATTTCACGCATCCGTGAGGACATGGCGATGGCGCGCGCCCACGACCCCGCAGCCCGCAGCAACGTCGAGGTCTTCCTCGCGTACAGCGGGTTGCACGCCGTGTGGTCGTACCGCATCGCCCACCGGATGTGGGTGGCCGGGTTGTACCTGCCCGCCCGGCTGGTCTCCCAGTTCACCCGGTTCCTCACCGGGATCGAGATCCACCCCGGCGCCCGGATCGGGCGCCGGTTGTTCATCGACCACGGCATGGGCGTCGTGATCGGGGAGACCGCCGATGTGGGCGACGATGTGATGCTGTATCACGGCGTCACCCTCGGCGGGAAGACCCGGCACGGCGTCGTCCGCGGTGAGAAGCGGCATCCCACCCTCGGCGACGGCGTCACGATCGGCGCGGGCGCGAAGGTGCTCGGCCCGATCACGATCGGCGCCTGGAGCACGATCGGCGCGAACGCCGTCGTCACGAGGGACGCCCCGCCGAAGTCGCTGCTGCTCGGCATCCCGGCGACGATCCAGCCGGTGCGCGCGCAGACCATCGAGGGCGCGCGCGGCCTGCCGGTCTCGGACGAGGACTAGCCGGCCCGCGGCATGCGCTGCCGCAGCCGCAGCCGCAGCCGCAGCCCAGAGTCACCAAAAAATGCCCAGAATCGCCGTTCGACCGGCGGTTCTGGGCATTCTTTGCGATGCTCGGGCGTGAAACGCGTTAGTCGTGGTCTCCGATTTCGGCGAGGCGGGTGGCCTCGTCGGCGAGGATGCACGACTCGATGACGGCGTCGAGCGCTCCGTTCATCACGCTGTCGAGGTTGTACGCCTTGTAGCCGGTGCGGTGGTCGGCGATGCGGTTCTCCGGGAAGTTGTACGTGCGGATGCGCTCCGACCGGTCCATCGTGCGGATCTGGCCCTTGCGGACCAGGGACGCGGCCGCGTCGATCTCTTCCTGCTGCCGGGCGAGGACGCGGGCGCGCAACACGCGCATTCCCGCTTCCTTGTTCTGCAGCTGGCTCTTCTCGTTCTGCATCGCGACCACGATTCCGGTCGGAAGGTGGGTGATGCGCACCGCGGAGTCGGTCGTGTTGACGGACTGGCCGCCGGGGCCGCTCGAGCGGTAGACGTCGATCTTGAGGTCGTTGTGGTTGATCTCGACCTCTTCCGGCTCATCGACCTCGGGGAAGACGAGCACGCCCGCCGCTGAGGTGTGGATGCGTCCCTGCGACTCGGTCGCGGGCACGCGCTGGACGCGGTGCACGCCGCCCTCGTACTTGAGGTGCGCCCAGACGCCCTCGGCGGGGTCGTTCGTGTTGCTCTTGATCGCGAGCTGGATGTCCTTGATGCCGCCGAGGTCGCTTGTGGTCTGCTCGATGATCTCGGTTTTCCACTTTTTCGACTCGGCGTAGTGCAGGTACATCCGGAGCAGGTCGGCGGCGAACAGTGCGGATTCCGCACCGCCCTCCCCCATCTTGATCTCCATGATCACGTCGCGCGCGTCGAGCTCATCGCGTGGGATGAGCAAGCGGCGCAGCTTCGCGGAGGTGTCCTCGAGCTGAACCTCGAGCCCGGGGATCTCCTCGGCGAAGGATGAGTCCTCCTCCGCGAGCTCCCGGGCGGCGTCGAGGTTCTCGCCGATCTCTTTCCACTCGTTCCAGGCCGCGATGATGCGACTCAGCTCGGCGTAGCGCCGGTTGACCTTCTTCGAACGGGCCGGGTTGGAGTGCAGCTCCGGGTCGGCCAGTTCAGACTGCAGCTCGTCGAATTCGGCTTGCAGAGTCAGAACAGACTCGAACATTACTTGTCCTTGTCTGACCCGTTCAGGGACGGCATCGACTTCTGAACCTGCATGAGGAACTCCACGTTGGAGGACGTCTCCTTGAGACGGCCGAGGACGACCTCGAGTGCCTGCTGCTGGTCGAGTCCGGCAAGAGCACGACGCAGCTTCCAGGTGACCTTGACCTCGTCCGAGCTCATCAGCATTTCTTCGCGACGGGTGCCCGATGCGTTGACATCGACCGCGGGGAAGATCCGCTTGTCGGCGAGCTGGCGCGAGAGGCGCAGTTCCATGTTGCCGGTGCCCTTGAACTCCTCGAAGATGACCTCGTCCATCTTGGAGCCGGTCTCGACGAGCGCGGACGCGAGGATAGTGAGCGAGCCACCGTTCTCGATGTTGCGCGCGGCGCCGAAGAAGCGCTTGGGCGGGTACAGGGCGGATGCGTCGACTCCGCCGGAGAGGATCCGGCCGGACGGCGGCGCGGTCAGGTTGTACGCCCGGCCGAGTCGCGTGATGGAGTCGAGGAGCACGACGACGTCGTGTCCGAGTTCCACGAGACGCTTGGCGCGCTCGATGGCGAGCTCGGCGACCGTGGTGTGGTCCTCTGCGGGGCGGTCGAAGGTGGAGGCGATGACCTCACCCTTGACCGTGCGCTGCATGTCGGTGACCTCTTCCGGCCGCTCGTCGACCAGCACGACCATGAGGTGGACCTCGGGGTTGTTGGTGGCGATGGCGTTCGCGATCTGCTGCATGACGATGGTCTTGCCGGCCTTGGGGGGCGCGACGATGAGGCCGCGCTGGCCCTTCCCGATCGGGGCGACGAGGTCGATGATGCGCTGGGTGAGCTTGCCTGGCTCGGTCTCGAGGCGGAGGCGCTCCTGCGGGTAGAGCGGCGTGAGCTTCTGGAACTCGACGCGGTTGGCGGCTTCTTCGACGGACAGGCCGTTGATCGAGTCGACCTTGACGATCGCGTTGTACTTCTGGCGGCCGTTCTGGTCGCCCTCGTGCGGCTGGCGGATGGAGCCGACGACGGCGTCACCCTTTCGCAGGTTGTACTTCTTGACCTGGCCGAGGGAGACGTACACGTCGCTCGCACCGGGCAGGTAGCCGGAGGTGCGTACGAACGCGTAGTTGTCGAGGACGTCGAGGATGCCGGCGACGGGGATCAGCACATCGTCGTCGTTCAGTTCCGGCTCGAAGTCGTCGCCGGCGGTGACGCCGCGACGCTTGCGGTCACGGAACCGGTTGCGGTTGCTGCGGCTGTTCAGGTCGTCGTCCTGGCCACGGTCCTGCTGGTTGCGGTCCTGCTGGCCGCGCTCCTGCTGCTGGGCCTGACGGTCCTGGTTGCGCTCCTGGTTGCGTTCCTGCTGGGACTGTCGGTCCTGCTGGTTGCGGTCCTGCTGGGACTGTCGGTCCTGCTGGTTGCGGTCCTGCTGGGACTGGTTGTTCCGGTCCTGCTGGTTCCGGTCCTGCTGGTTCCGGTCCTGCTGTGCCTGACGGTCCTGGTTGTCCTGGCCGCGCTCGGCGTTCTGGTTCTGCTGGTTCTGGTTCTGCTGGTTCTGGTTGCGGTTCGACTGGCGGCCGTTCTGCTGGCGAGAGTTGTCGTCCTGCTCGCCGCTCGTCTGGTTCTGGTTGCCGCCCCGGTTACGGTTGCGGTTGCGGCCCTGGCGCGGCTGTTCGGCCTGTTCGGTCGAGTCGTCGGAGTCCGTGTCGGCGTCCGTGTCCGAGTCCGAGTCGGCGGCGACCGTCGCCGCCGTGCGGTTGCCCGCGAAGTGGTCGACGGGCGCTTCGTCGGTCGCGACGTCTTCGTCGGTCGCGACGGGGATGCCCGCCGTGCCCTGTGCGAGTTCGTCGTTCAAGGCGTCGATGCGGCTTCGCGCGTCGATGCTGTTGCGTGCCGAACCGTTGCGTCCGTTGCCGCGGGCGCTGCTGCGGCGCGAGCGGCCGGTAGTGACGGGGGCCTCGGCGACCTCGGCGGTCTCCGTGGCGGTCTCGGTGCCGGTTGCCGCGGCATCCGTCGTGGTGTCGGCGACGGGCGCCTCGACGACGGGAACCTCGACGACGGGAACCTCGACGGGAGTCTCAACGGGAGTCTCAACGACAGCAGCGTCGGCCGTGGGGGCCTCGGTCGCTGCGGCTTCCGCGGCGGCCTTGACCGACACGGAGGTTGCGCGCTTGCGGGCCTGACGGACCGGCTTCTCGGCGGCCACGGGGGCCTCCGTGGTTCCGGTGCCTCCGGCGTAGGTGGTGGGGGCCGTGGTGCGACGCGTCGTCGCGGCGGCGTCCGGGAGGATGAGGCCGATGCCGAGGTCGCCGTCAGCGTTGACGTGCGCGGCGGCGGGGGCCGCGGTCGCGGTGGTGGCGCGGCGCGGCGCGCGCTTGCGCGGCGGGGCTTCGACGAGGGTCGCGGTCACGGCCGCTGCTGCGGCAGGGGCGGCGTCGATTGCGACGGGCTCGGAAACGACGGGCTCGGAGACGACCGGCTCGGTCGCGGCGAACGCGGGGATTTCGAGCTCGGGGCTCACGGTGTCGCCACCGGCCTGGACGGCGGTGATGGCGGCGACGAGTTCGCCCTTGCGGAGCTTGGAGGAGCCGGGGATGCCCAGTTCGAGCGCGAGAGCCTGGAGCTCGGCGACACGGAGGGTTCCAAGGCGGGATGAATCCGCAGCATTTGTGCGGAGGTTGACGTCAGTCACGAAAATTTGTCCTTTCCCCCGGCACGAACGTTTACGAAAACCGGGGAAGCTGTGGCAACGTCGGAGGCGCTGCGGGTGGTTCAATCCCACAGAAAGTGGATTGAAGTGAACACACACAGCCACGCACAGATGTCGCGATAGCAGTGAGTTACGGGAAATGCACCATCGAAAGGAACCGGTCGTTAGGCGGTTCCTTCGGGTACGCATTCGACTCTAGCAGAGCATTCCGAGAACGGATGCCGCGCTCTCCCAGCCGCGGCACCCCCGTTCGCGGTCCTTAAGTCAGGCGGTCGTTGCCGTGTCCGTGCGGGTGACGGTCGCGCCCTGGAAGTCAACGGCGAGCATGAGCGCCTGCCAGGGGGTCGCCGAGTTCGCGGCGACGAGGTCCGCGGCGACGAGGCGCTGGCCCGGGTCACTCGCGAGGACGAGGATCGACGGGCCGGCTCCTGAGACGACGGCCGCGAAGCCGTGCTCCCTGAGCAGGGTGATCAGCCGGTTGGTCTCGGGCATCGCGGCGGCACGGTAGCTCTGGTGCAGCTTGTCCTCCGTCGCTGCGAGCAGCAGTTCCGGGCTCTGGATGAGCGCGGCGATGAGCAGCGCCGAACGGGACAGGTTGAAGACGGCGTCCTCGTGCGGCACGGTCTCGGGCTGCAGGCTGCGGGCGAGCGCCGTGGACATGGCCTGCTCCGGCACGAACACGAGCGGCTTGACGCCGCGGTGCACCATCAGCTTCTTGTGGCGGGGGCCCTCCGGAGTGGTCCACGCGATCGTGAGGCCGCCGAAAAGGGCGGGCGCGACGTTGTCCGGGTGCCCTTCCATCTCCGTGGCGAGGGTGAGCAGTGCTTCGGAGTCGATGTCGACGATGCCCTCGAGCAGGCCCTTGGCGGCCATGATCCCGGAGACGATCGCTGCCCCGGAGGATCCCATGCCGCGGCCGTGCGGGATCTTGTTGTGAGCGACGAGCGCGAGGCCCGGCATCCGCTGCCCATAGGCGGCAAAGGTGTGCGCGATGGCCTGCACGACGAGGTTGGTTTCGTCGGTCGGCACCACGCCGGCGCCGACGCCCTGCACGTCGACGAACACGCCGGGTTCATCGCGCGCGGTCACGTCGAGGCGGTCGTAATACGCGAGGGCGAGGCCGAGGGTGTCGAAGCCGGGGCCGAGGTTCGCGGTCGTCGCGGGAACCTGAACGGTCACCGAGCGACCGGAGAGAAGGGTGGGTTCCGACACGGCTTCGGCCAGGGTCACTTCTTGACCAGACCGAGGACGCTCGCGATTTCGGCGGTGTCCACGGGCACGACCGTCGGCGTGATCTCGGCGCCGTCCGCGGTGCGGAGGGCCCACTGCGGGTCCTTCAGGCCGTGGCCGGTGACCGTGAGCACGACCGTCGCGCCGGCCGGGATGAGGCCGGCCTCTGCGCGCTCGAGCAGGCCGGCGACGCTGATCGCGGAGGCGGGTTCGACGAAGATGCCCACCTCTGCGGACAGGATGCGGTAGGCCTCGAGGATCTTGGCGTCGCTGATCGCGCCGAAGTAACCGTTCGTGAGCTTCTGCGCCGCGAGGGCGAGGTCCCAGGATGCCGGGTTGCCGATGCGGATGGCGCTCGCGATGGTCTCGGGGTGGTCGACGCGGTGGCCGAGCACGATCGGGGCGCTGCCTGCGGCCTGGAAGCCGAACATGCGCGGCAGCTTCGTGATCGCACCGCGCTCGAGTTCCTCGGTGTAGCCGCGGGTGTACGCGGTGTAGTTTCCGGCGTTGCCGACGGGGACGATGTGGATGTCCGGCGCGTCTTCGAGCACCTCGACGACCTCGAAGGCCGCCGTCTTCTGGCCCTCGATGCGGTCGGGGTTGACCGAGTTGACGAGGTGCACCGGGTAGTTCGCCGAGAGGTCGCGGGCGATGTCGAGGCAGTCGTCGAAGTTGCCCTGCACCTGCAGGAGCTGCGCGTTGTGCGCGATGGCCTGGCTGAGCTTGCCGAGCGCGATCTTGCCCTCCGGCACCAGCACGACCGCGAGGATACCGGCGTGGGTCGCGTATGCGGCGGCGGAGGCCGAGGTGTTGCCGGTCGAGGCGCAGATGACGGCCTTGGCGCCGTCTTCGACGGCCTTCGAGATCGCCATGGTCATGCCGCGGTCCTTGAAGGAGCCGGTCGGGTTCATGCCCTCGTACTTGATCCAGACCTTCGCACCGGTGCGCTTCGACAGCGCGGGGGCGGGAATCAGCGGCGTGCCGCCCTCGCCGAGCGTGATGATCGGCGTGGCGTCGGTGATGTTCAGGCGGTCGGCGTATTCACGCAGCACACCCCGCCACTGACGGGACTGGGTCTTCACGGCCTGCGTGGACTCTCGTTCGCTGGACATCAGGCTCCTTCAACTCTCAAAACGGATGCGACGGTGGTGACAAATCTGTTGGCGGCGAGGTCCGTCACGGTGGCGGCGAGGGCCGCCTCCGTTGCCTCGTGGGTTCCGATCACAAGGGTAGCCGTGGACGGGACGGCCGCGTGACTGGAGGTGAGCGGCCGCGCGGGGGTCATCGACTGCTCGACGAGGGCCAGCGAGACGCCGTGGTCGCTGAATACCCCGGCGAGGGTCGCGAGCACGCCCGGCTCGTCGGTGACCTCGAGGGTGACCGCGTAGCGGGTCGTGATGCTGCCGATGTCGAAGACGGGCAGGTCTGCGTGGATCGAGGCCGCGACTCCCGGGCCGCCGGCGATGTGGCGGCGGGCGAGCGAGACCAGGTCGCCGAGCACGGCCGACGCCGTCTCGACTCCCCCGGCGCCTGCGCCGTAGAACATCAGGCTGCCGGCGGATTCCGCCTCGACGAAGACGGCGTTGTTCGCGCCGTGCACGGCCGCGAGCGGGTGGCTGCGCGGCACCATCGCGGGGTAGACCCTGGCGGAGACGCCCGCCTGGCCGGTCGCGGCATCCGTGATGCGTTCGCAGATCGCGAGGAGCTTGACGACGTAGCCGGCCTTGCGGGCGGACTCGATCTGTGCGGGCGTGACCTCGGTGATGCCTTCGCGGTAGACGGATGAGAGCGGCACGTGGGTGTGGAAGGCGAGGCTCGCGAGAATGGCCGCCTTCTGCGCCGCGTCGTAGCCGCCGATGTCCGCGGTCGGGTCTGCTTCGGCGTAGCCGAGGTCTGTCGCGGTGGCGAGGGCTTCCTCAAGGGTGTCGCCCGCGGTGTCCATCTGGTCGAGGATGAAGTTCGTGGTGCCGTTGACGATGCCGAGGATGCGGTTGATCTGGTCGCCGCCGAGGCTGTCGCGCAGCGGACGGAGGATCGGGATCGCGCCGGCGACGGCGGCCTCATAGTTGAGCTGGGCGCCGACCTGGTCTGCGACGGCGAAGAGTTCGGGCCCGTGGGTCGCGAGGAGCGCCTTGTTCGCGGTGACGATATCCGCCCCGGAGTTCATCGCCATCAGGATGTAGCTGCGTGCCGGTTCGATGCCGCCGAGCAGTTCGATGACGACGTCCGCGCCGAGGATGAGGGATTCGGCGTCGGTCGTGAAGAGCTCGTGCGGCAGGTCGACGGTGCGTTCGGCGTCGACGTCGCGCACGAGGATGCCGACGAGTTCGAGGCCGGCGCCGACCCGGTTGGCGAATTCCTCGCTCTGCTCGAGCAACAGCCGGGCGACCTGGGCGCCGACGTTGCCGCCGCCCAGCAGGGCGACGCGCAGGTTGCGGTATTCGATCATCGGATGGCTTCCTTCGGTTGATCGGTGCCGGCGGGGGTAGCGACGACTGCGGTGATCCCGGCGTCGCGGGAGAGCAGGTCGGCGATGGTCTCGCCGCGGACGAGCAGCCGGGCGGCGCCGTCGAGTACGGCGACGACGGGCGGGCGGCCGAGGTAGTTGTAGTTGCTCGCGAGGGAGAAGCAGTACGCACCGGTCGCGGCGACCGCGACGAGGTCGCCGGGGGCGACGTCTCCGGGCAGGTAGTCCGCGTCGACGACGATGTCGCCGCTCTCGCAGTGCTTGCCTGCTACGCGCACGAGCACGGGGTCCGCGGTGCTCGAGCGGCCCGCGAGCCGCACAGAGTAGTCAGCTCCGTAGAGTGCGGGCCGGGCGTTGTCGCTCATGCCGCCGTCGACACTCACGTAGAGCCGGGTCGCGCCCGACACGTCGACGGCCTTGGTGGTGCCGACCTCGTACAGGGTCGTGCCCGCCGGGCCGATGATGGAGCGGCCGGGCTCGAAGGCGACAATGGGCACCGGGATGCCGCGCGCGGCGCACTCGGCCGCGACGATGTCGGCGAGGCGGACGGCCAGCTCGTGGATCGGGGTGGGGGTGTCCGCGTCCGTGTACGCGATACCGAAGCCGCCCCCGAGGTTGAGTTCGGGGACCGGGCCGCCGCCGAGCAGCGCTGCGTGCACGGCGAGCAGCCGGGAGGCGGATTCGGCGAAGCCGTCCGCCCCGAAGATCTGCGAACCGATGTGGCAGTGCAGGCCAATGAAACGCAGGGCAGGCTCCGCCCGGATCAGGGCGACGAGGCGCGGGGCGTCCTCGAGAGTGATGCCGAACTTCTGGTCCTCGTGCGCGGTGGCCAGGAACTCGTGGGTGTGCGCGTGCACGCCGCTGTTCACCCGGAGCCGCACGTTCTGCACGATGCCGTGCCGGGCAGCTGCCGCGGCGACGCGGGAGATCTCGATGGTCGAGTCGATCACGATCGTGCCGACGCCGACGGCGCAGGCCTCGTCGATCTCGGCGAGGGACTTGTTGTTGCCGTGGAAGCCGAGTCGGGCGCCGGGCGCGCCGGCCGCGAGGGCGACGGCGAGTTCCCCGCCGCTGCAGACGTCGATGTTGAGGCCCTCGGCGAGCATCCAGCGGGCGACCTCGCTCGACAGGAAGGCCTTGCCGGCGTAGTACACCTTGACCGTGGTGCCGATGCGGGAGAATTCCGCCTCGAAAGCGGACCGGAGGGCGAAAGCGCGGGCGCGGGCATCCGCTTCGTCGATGACGTAGAGCGGGGTGCCGAACCGGGCGGCCAGGTCAGGCGCGGAGACGCCGCCGATGACGAGGTCGCCGGCCGGCGCACGGTGCATGGTCGCGGGCCAGAGGCCGGCCGAGAGCGCGTTGGCGTCTCCGGGCAGGACGAGCCAGTCGGGGGCGAGCGGGTTGGTGGCCACGGGTGAAAACCTCACGGGAAAGTCGAGTGGGTGTCTCACTGAGTGGCGAGCGAACCCGGATTGGTCCCTGAAGCCAGTGAAGATTTCGCCGGCATGACAGCGAACCTGCACCGATTCTAGCGAGCAAGGGGTGCGCGCGCCGAATCAGCCGGCGGAGCAGGTGCCAAGGGTGGTCAGCGACTGCGCGGTGAGCATCAGGGTGCTCGACTCCAGCGTAATGCGCGCCCGCCCCGGCGTGACGTCGACGCCGGCGAGGTTGACGCCCTCTGGGAGGTACTCGGCAACGCACACCCGGATCGGCTGCTGGCCGAGCACGAGCGGGAGGATCGCCGTGGCGTCGATGCTGCCAGCCCCTGTGGTGATCTGTGCGCCGCTCGGGGTGAAAAGCAGCGAATCGGCCGCAGCGGTTGGGGTCGCGGTGGCCTGGTAGCCGATGTTCAGGCCGAAGACGCTCACGTTGCCCTCGTACTGCACGGTGCCGTCGCCCAGCACGAGGTTGGCGGCGGGCGTCCCCTGCGGCAGGGCCGCTGCGAGGAGGGTGTTGAGCGCAGCCTGGTCGAGGTCGACCGTTCCGCGCACGTCGCCGACCTTCTTGGCCTGGTCGACGGGCACGTCGGTTGCGACGAGGTGCACGGATGCCGGCACACCGTTCACGGTGAGGGCGGGGGCCACCAGGGTGACCCGGTCGAAGCTTCCCATCAGGTACTGCGCGATCACGGACAAGCCGCCGATCGAGACGGACACGTCTCCCGTGACCGAATCGGGCAGGTGCGCCGCAATCTCGGACTTCGCCCGGTTCTCGGCGTAGTTGCGCACGCCGGCATCGGCGATGAAAAACGCGGCGACGAGGCCGAGCACCACGATCGTCGCGAGGATGAACCCGCTCAGGCCGCGGCGCCTGCGCGTTGCGGCTCCCCTGCCCGTTCTGGTGTCCCGATCCAGTGCCCCGTCCCGGTCCACGGTCACATCCGTTCGGGAGCAGCCACGCCGAGGAGGCCGAGGCCGTTGCGGATGACCTGGCCGGTGGCGTCGTTGAGCCAGAGTCGCGTGCGATGCAGCTCCGTGACGGGTTCGTCGCCGAGCGGGATCACCCGGCAGTTGTCGTACCAGCGGTGGTAGTAGCCGGCGACCTCTTCGATGTACCGGGCGATGCGGTGCGGCTCGCGCAGCTCGGCGGCGAGGGCGACCATGCGCGGGTACTCCTGCAGCACGCCGAGCAGGGCGGACTCGCTGTCGTGCACGAGCAGCTCCGGGTTGAAGTCGGTGCGCTCGACTCCGGCAGCAGCAGCGTTGCGGGCGACGGAGCAGGTGCGGGCGTGCGCGTACTGCACGTAGAAGACGGGGTTCTCGTTGCTGTGCTTGCCGAGCAGGTCGAGGTCGATGTCGAGCTGGGTGTCACTCGAGGAGCGCACGAGGGCATAGCGGCCGGCGTCGACACCGACGGCGTCGACGAGGTCGTCGAGGGTCACGATCGTGCCGGCACGCTTGCTCATCCGAACGGGCTCGCCGTCCTTGAGCAGGTTGACCATCTGGCCGATCAGGATCTGCAGGTTGACCCCGGGGACGTCGCCGAAGGCCTCGACCATGGCCATCATCCGGCCGACATAGCCGTGGTGGTCTGCGCCGAGCATGATCAGGTTCTGGTCGAAGCCGCGCTCGCGCTTGTCGAGGTAGTAGCCGAGGTCGCCGGAGATATAGGCCGGTTCACCGTTCGAGCGGATGATGACGCGGTCACGGTCATCGCCGAAGGTCGTCGTGCGGAGCCAGATGGCGCCATCCGCTTCGAAGATGTGGCCGAGGCCGCGCAGGCGCTCGATGGCCCGGTTGACCGCGCCGGACTCGTGGAGCGAGTCTTCGTGGAAATAGACGTCGAAATCGACGCCGAAGCCGTGCAGCTTTTCCTTGATCTCGGTGAACATCAGGTCGACGCCGATCGAGCGGAAGACTTCCTGCTGTTCCTCGCGCGGCAGGTCTGCGATCGGGGTCGCTCCGTCGTATTTCGCCAATACCTGGTCGGCGATGTCGCCGATGTACGCTCCGCCGTAGCCGTCCTCGGGGGTGTGCTCGCCGAGGTAGGCGGCCAGGACACTGCGGGCGAACCGGTCGATCTGCGAACCGTGGTCGTTGAAGTAGTACTCGCGCGTGACATCCGCGCCTTCGGCCTGAAGCACCCGGGCGAGGCTGTCGCCCACCGCGGCCCAGCGCACGCCGCCCATGTGAATGGGGCCGGTCGGGTTGGCGGAGACGAATTCGAGGTTGATCTTGATGCCGTCGTAGAGGTGGCCGGTGCCGTAGGCCGGGCCGGCGTCGACGATGGTCTTCGCGAGCGCGCCGGCGGATGCCGCCTCGAGGCGGATGTTGATGAAGCCGGGGCCGGCGATTTCGACGGAGGCGACGTCGGGAAGCGCCTCGAGTCCGGTCGCGAGCTCTGTGGCGACCTCGCGCGGCTTGTAGCCGAGCGGCTTGGCGATCTTCATCGCGATACTCGAGGCCCAGTCGCCGTGGTCGCGGTTGCGCGGGCGTTCGAGGGTGACGTCGCCAGCGGTGGCGAGGACGATGTCGAGCCCGGCGGTGTCGATGCCTTCTGCGCGTCGGCGCTCACCCAACTGCTGGATCAGGGCGAACAGGGATTCGGAAAGCTCGGCGGGGGTCACGGAAACCAAGCTTACCGGCCCGGTTTGAAGCACCTCGCTTGCTAAGGTCGGACCGTGACTCTCTTTGATTCGCCCGCCTCCCCGTCCGCCCGGCGCTTGCGCGCCGGAGTCTTCCTCTGCGTTGGCGCGCTGAGTCTTATCGGCCTGTCCGGCTGCACGGCGGATGCCGCACCCGGGGCCTCCGGTTCGGCGAGCGCCGCCGCGACGGGGGGTTCTTCCTCGTCAGCGACCGCTTCGGCTACCGCGACGTCAACGCCGACGCCCACGCCGACCCCGGCAGGAACCGCTGTCGCGATGTCGTGCACCGACCTGCTGACGCTGGACGACGTGTACGCGTTCAACCCGAACTTCGGCAGCGACCCCTCGTACAAGCCGACCTCCGCGTCTGCGAAGACGGCGGCGTCATTCCAGGGGCTCACGTGCGGCCTGCTCAACCAGTCGAGCGACGGCACAATCGAAATCTCGCTCACCCAGCCCAACGCGGTACTCATGACGCAGCAGCAGGACAAGGCGGTCGCCTCCTCGAAGATCGTCCCGACCTACGGCACTCCCCCGACCGCCCAGGGCTTTTTCACGGTGTCCAACGGAATCGGTGAGGCTCAGGTCTTCACCGACACGTACTGGCTCACGATCAGCTCGTCGAACTTCCTGGAGCCCGGCGACGCCGAGTCCCTCGTCTCCGCCGCCCTCGGCCACCTGAAATAACTCGCCCCACCCCTGACGAACAGGGCGAACTCCCGCCCACCGGCGCAACACCCGCGCTCGATTCCGCCCACTGATGATTGCCGTGCCGAGCGCGGGAGTTTCGCCTCAACGCGGGTGGTGGACCACGAGCGCAGCGGCGAAACACCCGCGGTGGAGGCCTGCCGCGCTCTCGAAAGAGTGCCGGTGCGAACACCGGCCTCCCGGATGCTGATAACCTAGTGTTTTCCCGGGCCCCCATAGCTCAGGGGATAGAGCACTGCCCTCCGGAGGCAGGGGCGGCAGTTCGAATCTGCCTGGGGGCACACCAATAAAATCCTGATCAGAAGCCAGTTCTTCTCAGGAGATTTCAGCCCGTTCGAGCTCGGTCTTGCTCAATCGCTCTCGCCACTAGGCTCAAGCCATGATTCGCCTGCGTAAGACGCGTTGGAAGATCGCCTACATCCTTATCGGGGTGATCTCCCTGGCGGCGATCGAAATTGCGATCCAGCCGTTGATGTTCCCGAATCCGATGCCTGCCGTGGTCGCAAACTCGCTGACTCTCCTTCTCTATTTCGGAGGTGTGCGATCCTTCCGCGAATTGGGCGAACCCATCGCGCCACCCCGCGCCCGGTGGAGAATGACTTCCAGACCCCGAGCCGGATACATCATCGGATCCCTCCTTGTTCTGAGCTCCGCGAATGGCGTTCTCGTTGCGACCACTGCGCCACCGAAGTTGATATTCAACGTCTCGATCAGCGTAATGGTCGATGCGTCACTGGCGTTCTTGTACTTCAGGTCATCTGCCCGGCTCCAAAAAGCGCCTCCGCGCACAGTGCAGGAAGTGCCGCGCTGGAAGCCACTCAAGAGCTAGTCGACCTATCTCTCTGGCACGGATTTCTCCTAAGGTCGGAGCATGTCCTTCCCTCGCTCAGACCGGTTGACCTTTCGAAACATGACGGACGCTGACCTCGACGACATGGCTGCCATGCTGGCTGACGCGGACGTGATGCAGTACTACCCGCGACCCAAGAGCCGCGAGGAGGCCCAGGGGTGGATCGACTGGAACAAACGCAACTACGTCGAGCATGGCTACGGTCTGTGGATCATCGCGACGAAGACGGGTGAGTTCGTCGGCGACTGTGGCCTCACCTGGCAGGCCGTCAACGGTCGACCCGAACTTGAGGTCGGCTACCACGTGCGGGCAAGTTTTCAGGGACGAGGCTACGCGACCGAGGCCGCTTCGGCTTGTATCGACTTCGCCCGAAACGTCTTAGGGGCAGCCCACCTGGTCGCGATCATCCACCCCGACAACCAGGCCTCGAGACGCGTCGCGGAAAAGATCGGCCTCAAATTCGAAGAGGATGACCGTGGCGGAGCGATAGACGTCCGCTCTGTCTATGGGTCACTTCTCTGAACTGTCCGTACTAGGCAGACGCTCGGCTCATCGAGTTTCGCACCGGCTCCGCATCTCGTTGGCGGCGCTCTTCACCTGTCGTCAGTTCGTGCGGTCTGCGAAGCCGGCGGGAAGGTCGTTCGGCGCCGTGGAGACGACCGTGTCGTCGTTTTCACCGACGAACTCGAAGAGGGTGATCCTGGCGAACTCCGGAACGACGTAAATCGGGTAGGTCGGGCCAGCATCGCGGAACGCCCGCATTTCGTCGAGGTGATCGTTCTGATACAGCACCGTCTTCGAGCCGGCCTCTTCGATCCACCGCGGGAAGAAGATCGTGCCGTGCAGGCGGCGCTTGGCCGGCAGCACGTTCACAACCACGCTCGTGCCGGTCGGCTCGGTCCACGAAACCTTGTAGACGGAGTCGTCCAGCTGGACAAGATCGACGGTCTGATCGGTCACCCAACGACCGCCAACCATGCCTGTGTGGATGCGATAGTCCATCGTCGTCGCATTCTTGACGTACATCTCGTACTGCCAGTTGTTCGCGTAGGTGTAGATGAAGCGGTATCCCACGATTCCGGAGAGGTCCTGCGGCGGGGTGGGCTGCGCGACGGTGGTGACGGTGTCTTGACTCATGTTCGGTGTTGATGTCATGAATTTAGTTTTGCACACAAAACTAGATTTGTCAGCAAAACACCGCTGAGTATCATCGAGGTATGGCTACAACCCCAACGCAGGCGCACGCGCTCGCCCAGGCGCTCGGTCCGCTCCGGCGAGCGCTGCTCAGGGCAGCTCAGGAAGCGGGCGATCTGCCCAACCTGCCGGAGGCGCAGATTGAGTTGCTCCGCCTCCTCGTCGAGACCGGCCCGATCAGCTCGGCACGGCTCGCCGCCCGGCTCGGGCTCGCCCGACCCACGGTCAGCAACCTGCTCAAAACCATGACGACCGCCGATCTCATCGATCGGACAGCAGCAGCCGAAGACCTCCGATCGACCTTGGTGAGCGCGTCGAATACCGCTCGAGGGCTCCTGGCACGCTATGACGACGTCAGTTCACGCGTCATCGCTGAAGCGCTCGCACAGCTCGATGCGACCGCGCGGGAGCAACTCCGCCAGGCGACGCCTTCCCTGCGAGCGCTGACCGAGATCATTGGCCGTTCCCCAGGCACCCACGCGACGGGCAGATAGCCGGCGCAGATTCTCACGCCGATCCGCACTAAGAAACGCTGGCCAGCGTCTGATGACGTGTCCACTAGATCGCGACCGCCTGCGCGGACGTGTCATTGTGGGATGGCACAATGAGAGTACGCGGATGCCGTCGGTCACGTGTCCACACGGCCGCGCACAACCGGACCCGCGCTCAGCACAGATCGCACTCTGGCCGATTCTGGCTGGAGTGGGATACCTGGCAATGGGCGTTGATAGCGTTTGAATATGCAATTCACTCCCCAGACCATTGTCGAACTGGCGGATGAGCTGGGTCTCGGAGTTGACGACCTCGAGCCGTATGGTCGGGGAAAAGCCAAGCTGTCGCTCGACCTGCTCAACCGCCCCGCGAACGGCACGGGTCGACTCGTGCTCGTTACCGCGATCAACCCGACGCCTGCGGGTGAGGGCAAGACCACGGTGTGTATAAGCCTCGCGATGGGTCTGCGTCGATTGGGACGGAGCGCCGTGCTTGCTCTGCGGGAACCATCACTCGGGCCGGTTTTCGGCTCGAAGGGCGGAGGTACTGGAGGCGGCAGAGCCTCGCTCACCCCCGCGGACGACATCAATCTTCACTTCACCGGCGATATTCATGCGATCACCACGGCCCACAATCTGCTGTCGGCGCTCGTCGACAACGCAATATTCTTTCGAGAAGAGATCCCTGGCAGGGGCGTGATCGATCCCGGTCAGGTCACTTGGGGACGCGCGCTCGACATGAACGACCGCGCTCTCCGGCGAAGTATCGTTGGCATTGGCCCCAAGACCGACGACCTCTCGCGCCAGGAACACTTCGACATCACGGCGGCAAGCGAGATCATGGCGATTGTGGCCCTCGCGTCAGGTCTAGAAGATCTCGAGGACCGCCTGTCTCGTATCGTGGTGGGGCGAACGCATGCGGGGCAAGCGGTCACAGCAGGAGACCTCCGGGCTTCCGGAGCAATGACGGTGGTGCTTCGCGACGCGTTGCGACCGAATCTGGTGCAAACCGAGGAGGGCGGCCCCGCGATCGTGCATTGCGGACCCTTCGGCAATATTGCACATGGCTGCAATAGCGTGGTCGCGACACGCCTCGCGATGAAGCTCGGTGACTACGCGATCACCGAGGCAGGGTTCGGGTTCGATCTCGGTGGCGAGAAATTTCTCGATATCAAGTGCCGTCTCGCGGGGATCTGGCCACGCGCCGTCGTCATCGTGGCCACACTGCGGGCTCTCAAGATGCACGGGGGCGCGCCGGTCGCGATCTGCGGTGAGCCAGATACCACGACGCTCATCAAAGGACTGGAACACCTCGAGCATCATCTCGCTACGGCGAGCGCCTTCGGCCTCACGCCGATCGTCGCGATCAATCTCTTCCCGAACGATACCGAGTCGGAACTGTTATTGGTCGAAGAAGCCGTCGCTGAGCGCGGCGTTCGATTCGCCCGCACCGACGGTTTCGCGCGCGGTGGCGAAGGATCGCTGGATCTCGCCCGGGTGGTGAGCGAAGTGGTCGATCTCACCGACGTGGCACCTCCGCAGCCGCGATTCATCTACAACGAATCGGATTCCCCGCACGACAAGATCCGCAAGATCGCCACGGTGGTCTACGGCGCAAGCGATGTGGCGTTCACCCCAGCTGCTGAGCTAGACATAGCCCGAATCGCGGAGCTGGGCTACTCGAATCTCCCCATCTGCATGGCCAAAACTCACCTCTCCCTCACTGACGACCCCAGAATTGCCGGTCGCCCCCGTAACTTCATCATCACGGTCCGAGAGGTTCGTCTTTCGGCAGGTGCAGGATTCCTTATTCCGATGACGGGAGCCGTGATGACCATGCCAGGGCTTCCCAGAGTGCCCGCCTCGCGCAACATCCGATTGCTCCCGGATGGAAGCATTGCAGGACTCATGCAGAACGACTAAGGACCTCCGTTCGCCCGCGCCGTTGAGCAGATCGTGGAGAACCATCCTCTGCACGAATCTGCAGTCCCCCTCGCCGTTGCTCCCGGCGAACGAAGCCGACACTTCCGGCTGATACGTTCAGCCCCGCGCTATGGTGCACGAATGGGGAATCGACTTTCGTTGCTGGTGGGACCGCTCATCGTGTTGTTGTATGCGACGGTGATGGTGCTGACGATCACGGTATGGGATCCGGCAGCCGCCGTCCCGTCGTTGACCTATCCGGAAATCACTGCGGGACTCAACGGGGCCGGCATAAGCGTGCCTGCAGAAGTGCTCGCGTTGATTGTGTGGGCCTATCTTGGTGTCGGGCTCGCGCTGGTGCTGAGCATCCTTGGATTCACCGGGCACGCCGGACGAGGTGCCGTCGCCGTGGGGCATCTCGCGTTGATCGTCGCCGGCGCACCGGCCTACTTCTGGGGTTCATTCTCGCTCGGGATGGACGTAGCCGACACGTTCGGTGTCAGTGGTGGTGACCACACACGGTTGGGAGGCGTCCTGTACGCCATCAGCGGGGTCGCGTTGCTGGCACTTGTCGCCGTCACTTTCCGAATGGTGACGAATCGCCGACCTGTGCGGCTGCGTCGCGAAAAGCGCAGGGCCGAAATGTGAAGGACAGGTCGGTCGTGCCGGGTCTCGTCGCAGCGGCTCGAGCGCAGGGCCGCCGAGAAGCTCCGAGGGTGGCCACAGCGCTCCTCGAAGGGTAGGTCTTCGACGGCCGCCGCACCGCGGTCGAATCGTCAGCTGGCGTGCGTTGTCGCAATGATCGTGACCACAACCACTGCAACGGTGAACACGGCAAGAATCAACCACCCCTGCCACGTACGCGGACCCCAGCCGCCACCCAGTTTCTTCGGACCAAACCACGGTTCATGTTCTGCCACTGCGTCCCCCAAGAAGTTGAAATTTCGTGACGCCCATCTGCCGAGGGCAATCGAACAGTCCCTGCGCTCTCACTCTTCATGAGCGACACGATGACGCCACTCTAGTGAGCGGCCAGACCTGACGGCTATCCCCCGTTGTCCCGATCTGCCTGCCCCGAAAGACGCTCAACCGAGCCTTTTTTGATATCGAAAAGCCTGATCGACGCCCACCCTCGTTTTCACCCAGCCGTGCGCTCAGGGCGAACCGCCCGTTCGGCGCAGGTCTGATGCACTTAGCTGGTGAACGTGACGCACACACTCATTCTTGGTGGGACAGCCTGGCTCGGTCGCGAGATCGCCCAGCAACTGGTTGAGTCGGGCGAGGAAGTGACTTGCCTCGCTCGCGGCGAGTCGGGATCGGTGCCTGCGGGCGCGACCCTCGTTCGCTCCGACCGGCGAGCGTCAGGCGCTTACGATGCAGTGTCGAAACACAAATGGGATCGTGTCATTGAACTCAGTTACGACGCCGGCCTCGTCACCGGAGCCCTTGCGGCTCTCGCCGACACCACGCCGCATTGGACGTTGGTGTCGTCCGTCTCCGTGTACGCAAGCAACAGTGAAGCGGATGCCGATGAAGACGCCGCTCTTGTCGAACCAACCGACCCGACTGAGTACGCCCACGCCAAGGTCGCAGCCGAACGGGTCACCTCCCAGGCCGTCGGCGACCGACTTCTCACTGCCAGACCCGGTCTCATCGTGGGGCCGGGCGACACCAGTGACAGGTTCAGCTACTGGGTGGCTCGCCTGGCCCTGGCTTCGCATGAGCCTGTTCTCGTGCCCGATGTCCACGGCCGGGCCGCCCAGCTCATCGACGTCAGGGACCTCGCTGCCTGGATCATCACTGCCGGTCACCGCAGCCTCACGGGCACCTACAACGCTGTCGGCACCCAACGAGAACTCGCAGATGTTCTTGCTGCTGCACAGCAGGTCGCAGGCCACGATGGCGAACTCATCTCGGCGGACGACGACTGGCTGGTCGCACACGGAGTCAACTATTGGGCTGGTCCCCGTTCCCTGCCCCTTTGGCTTCCCCGCAGCGCGGATGCGTTCTTCCAACGCAGCCGCCAACGGTTCCTCGAATCCGGGGCGATGGAACGAAGCATCCACGAGACCGTGCACGATGCACTCGCAGACGAACGAATTCGCGGCCTGGGCAGAGAGCGACGAGCGGGACTCAGCCGAGAAGACGAACTCCGTCTTATCGGCGAACGCAGCGAAAGATGAACAAATAGGTCGGGTCCGAAGGCGGTCCGGGCACTGTCGCTATACTCGCGGCATGCGGATCCGCCCCATAGACCTCGTCGACGTGCTGGTCTATCTCGTGGTGCTGGGAATGTTCATCGAGCTGTTTCCCGACGTCATCTCCGAAAGCTTCCTGTTGGCACTCCTGACGGCGATCCTGCTCAAGGTCGTCCTTGAACTTGTGCTCAGGGTCAAGAAGAACATCGTCGCGCGAATCCGCTCGGCCGAAACTCGATGGGTTCGAATCGTCAACGCGATCACCCTGTTGCTGCTGCTACCGGGGAGCAAGTTCCTGGTGCTCGAACTCGTCGACCTGGTCTTCGGTGACGCCGTCCGTCTCGGCGGCTTCTTTCAGGTCACGGTATTGATCATCGTTCTTATGCTCGCGCGGGGCGGCATACGACGAGCGTTCAGAAGGGCCAACGAAACCGCAGGCTCCGGGATCGATCCGTCTCGGTAGCATGAAACGCATGTCTATCAAGCTTGAGAATGTCGGCATCGCCGTTCGTGACCTCGAAGCAACGGTTTCCTTCTTCACGGCCCTCGGTCTCACAGTCATCGGCCGGGACGAAGTCCAGGGTGAGTGGACCGACACGGCGGTCGGGCTTGATGGCAACCACGCCAGGATCGCGATGCTCCAGACGCCGGACGGTCATGGACGTCTCGAGCTCTTCGAGTACATCCACCCGGAAGCGATCGAGTCCGAGCCCACTCGCCCCAACGAGATCGGGATGCATCGCATCGCGTTTTCCGTCGACAACCTCGACGACGCCCTTGCGATAGCCGCGACGCACGGCTGCTTTCCGCTTCGCGGCGTCGCGACCTATGAGGACATCTACAAACTCACCTACGTCCGCGGTCCCAGCGGCATCATCGTGATGCTCGCTGAGGAGCTGAAGAACAACTAAAGAGGGCCTGACCGACTCACATGGTCACGGTATCGGTGATCACATTCGGTGACGCCGGTTCGTGCCGCAGGTAGGCGCGGCGGAACCAACCGCTTCCCGCAGTCAGCGCCCGGAGTTCGATCGCATAGCGGAGCAACTCCGCATCGGGAATCTCAACGGTCACCTCACTCCGTTCTCCGCCGAGTGACGTGACCCCGGTCAGGTGTCCCCGGCGGGTGGACAGGTCTGTCATCACCGAGCCCACGTGGATGTCGGGCACGTTGATTGTCACGTCGGAGACGGGTTCCAGCAGCTGGATCCGGCTCGCGGCCGCGGCCTCGCGCAACGCCAGGGCACCGGCGGCCTGGAAGGCGGCATCCGAGGAGTCCACGCTGTGCGCCTTGCCGCCGACCAACGTCACCCGGATGTCGACGACCGGGAATCCAGCGGAGACGCCCCTTTGCATCTGCGCCCGGACGCCCTTTTCGACCGACCCGATGTACTGACCGGGGACCACCCCTCCGACGACCCGGTTGACGAACTCGAACCCTGCTCCGCGTTCGAGTGGTTCGACCTCGATGTCGCAGATGGCGTACTGGCCGTGCCCACCGGACTGCTTGACATGCCGCCCGCGCGCGGCGACCGCCCGGGCAAACGTCTCCCGTAGCGGCGTGATGACACCGACGGTCTCCACCTTCACGCCCTGGCCGCGCAGTCTGTCGAGCACGACCTCGGCGTGCGCCTCCCCCATGCACCACAGGATCAGTTGGTGGGTTTCGGCGTTCCGTTCCACTCGCAGTGTCGGGTCGACGGCGGCGACCTTTGCCAGGCTCCTGGCGAGCGCGTCTTCGTCGCCGTGGGTCGCCGCCTGCACGGCGACGGGCATCAGCGGCTCCGGCATCTCCCAGGGCGCGACCAGCATCGGCCGCTCCGGGGCGGAAACCGTATCGCCGGTCTCCGCGCTCGACATCCTGGTGAGCGCGCAGATGTCGCCGGCGACACAGTATTGCGCCGGGTTGAGGGCCGACCCCATCGGGAACTGCAGGTGCGTCACGCGCTCGTCACCGGCATGCTCAGTTCGGCCCCGATCGGCCAGCCCCGATCCGCCGATGTGCACGGTCGAGTCCTCCCGGATGGTGCCGGAGAAGACCCGAACCAGGCAGACGCGGCCGAGGAAGGAATCTATGGTGGTGCGCACTATTTCGCCGACCAGCGGCCCGTCCGGATCGCACGCCAGGGGCCCGGTCTGCCCACTGTCCAGGTCTGTCACCGCCGGCACGCCGCGTTCCACCGGCGACGGGAAGGCTCCGGTCACCAGGTCGAGCACCTCCGTCACTCCGACGCCGGTCTCCGCGGATGCCGCCAGCACCGGAAAGAAGGACCCGCGGACGACCGCGATCTCCAGGTCCGTGATCAGTGTGTCGACGGGGATCTCCTCGCCGTCGAGATAGCGATCCATCAGCGTCTCGTCCTCGCTTTCGGCGATGATGCCCTCGATCAGGACAGCCCGTGCCGCCTCGGAGTCGGCCCGTTCGGCCTCGTTCGTCTGCCGGCGGACGGGACGAAGGGTGCCCGCCGCATAGTCCGACACCGTTCCGGAGAGCAGTCCCCGCAACCCGGTAATGCCCCCGGCCGTGCGGATCGGCGCGTAGAGCGGCAGGACAGAGGAGCCGAAGGCACCCTGGAGCTCGGCCAGGACCGTCTCATAACGGGCCCGCGGATGGTCGATCCGACTGATCACGACGCCGCGGGGCATCCCGATGCTCTCGCATTCCGCCCAGAGTGCGGTGGTGGCTGCATCGACACCGTCAACGGCGGAGACGACGAACAGCGCGGCATCCGCCGCCCGGAGGCCGGCGCGCAATTCGCCGACAAAGTCGGCGTAGCCGGGGGTATCGAGCAGGTTCACCTTCACGTCGTCGACGACGATCGGCAGAACCGACAGTGTGACGGAGCGTTGCTGGTGGACCTCGGACGGATCGGAATCGCTCACCGTGGTGCCGTCGAGGATCGATCCCATCCGGTTGATGGCCCCGGTGGCGGCGAGGAACGCTTCAGCGAGCATGGTCTTGCCGGCCCCCGATCGGCCGACCAGGGCAACGTTGCGGATCTTCTCTGGACGCTGCGCCGGCGTTGTCGTGCCGGTGGACGAGCCGTGTGTGCCTTTTCCGGACATGAAGCTCCTGACGTCGTTGTCGTGACTTTCCCCCACCGTTGTAGTCGATTTGACACCCGCTCACGACCACACGGCAAGGGCCGGACCGGTCGCGTTTCCGCGAGAGGTCACATGCGCGTCTCTGCGGTACCGGAGTTGTAGGTGATCTCGTCGAGGTTGTATTCGAGGTAGGCGAACTCACCCTGTAGGGCGGCGGCGTGCCAGCGACCTTCCCCGTGAGTGGCGAGTCTGCGGGCACCGAACAGGCGATAGTCGCCCACCGGCGTCGACCACGGTTGCGGCGTGAAGGTCGAGCCGTCACGCGACGTGCTCATCCGGTCATCTGAGCGGAAGTCGACGAGGTCACCGCCGCGAAAGGTCAGGTCGGCGCTCACGGTCTGCAGACCGTTCGTGAACACGCCCCGGACATGGGTGTCATCGATCTGCTGCCAGGCTACCGGCGCGTCGACGAGTGCCGACGGGGCCAAAATGCACAGGTCGTTGAACAGGGTCACGGTCTCCGCCCTATCCATCTCGGGCCCCGCGGCGTTCACCATTCGGAGTACGGAGCACAGCTTGACGCGCATCGTGGCGGATCGGCCGACGAAGACGTGCAGCACGTCGACCGGCACGCCGAACATCGTGGCGTCCATCCAGAACAGTCGACTGGGCGTGGGACCATAGGTGTTTACCTGCTCGCCGGTGTAGGTCATCCACCGCGACGTGGCGCTGGCGCGGATCCGGCCGTGGATGATGGCGCGCAGCGACGAGACCCGGGGCTGGCCGACGGCGCCGGAACGCCGGACGTGCTCGGCGACCGGTGCGGGGAGGTGAGCCAGATCGGCTTCCGACACGATCGAATCCATGCCGGGTGCGGATTCATGAAGCGCGGTAGCGACACGACGCCGGTACTCGGCACGGTAACTTCGTGGACCGTTCGACGCGAGCTCATAGCCCAAGGCAACGAGAAGCACCAGGTTGGCCAGAGTCCCGGCCTTGGCGTCGCTCCACGAGGTCAGGATGACGGCCTGGGAGATCAGCAGGCCGACGAATCCGGCTACCCACCACATCCGTGCGCGGGCCGCGAACAGTACCCCGGTCACGACGAGCGCGATCGCAGCGGCGAGCCACACCACGCCGAGTGCCGGCGCGATCGGCTCGGTCAGCGTCGCCACCTCGGCCCAGGCGAGACCCTTTGCTGCGCCGAGGAGGTGGAGCAATCCGTGTGCGATCAGGATGACCACGACGAACCACCGCACGAGAGTCTTGGTCATGCGCGGGCTGCCGATCCGAAGCGGGCGAGGACCAGATCGACGGCTGACCGCGCGTAGCCGGCTTCGATCGGTTCACCCGTGATCAGGAGGCTGAAATACAAGGGCCCGGCGAGCGCGTTGATCACGAAGTCGGTGTCGGTGTCGGCGCAGAGCTCGCCGGAGGCGATTCCGCGTCTGACGACCGCGCGCCACTCGAGTTGGTTGGGCCCGATGATCAACTCGCAATAGCTGGTGGCGAGCTCGGGATCGACGGCCATCTCTGCGACCAGGCCGGGCAGCACTCGCCCCAGTGGAGTCCGGGTCAGGATATCGATCAGCTGTTCGGTCAGGAACAGCAGGGCGTCGGCCGCGCTGCTGCTCTCGTTGCTCGGTGCCGGACGCATTTGAGTCACCATCGCCTCGACGACGAGCTGGGACTTCTGCGCCCATCGCCGGTAGATGGCCGGCTTGCTCACGCCGGCCCGCCGGGCGACGTCCGCGATGGACAAGCGGACGTAGCCGACCTCGGCGAGCAATTCGATCGTGGCGGCCAGAATCGACCGATCCATGCCCGGATCGCGTGGGCGACCCAGATCACTGCCGCGACCGCCGGGTCGGCGCGGTGCCATCGGTGACTCCGACATCAGAACCGCCTTCCTTATAACGTTCCTATTAGTAACGTAACTGGAGTCGTCGAGTTACGCAACGAGGCGTTACGGAACCGCCTCACCCCTCCGTAACCTCATCCCGCTAGGCGGTCGGCCCCCTCCGGGTTCTTGACACGGTGGCGATTGGCCTGCAAGGTGCTAGCTGAGGCGGCTCAACGCCGCGACGAAAGGAGTTGTCGTGACTGGTCGCATCCATATCGACTTGTTCACCACGCTCGACGGAGTCTCCCAGGCTCCCGGAGGGCCCGAGGAAGACAACGACGGCGGCTTCAGGTTCGGTGGCTGGCAGGCACCGCTCATCGACGAAGCGGACGGCGCCCAGATCATCGCGGGAATCCGGGACATGGACGCCCTGCTTCTGGGGCGGCGCACCTTTGACATCTTCGCCGGGTATTGGCCACACCAGCTCGACGGGCCTGAGTCCGAAATCGCGCGCAAATTCGACGCGATCCCCAAATACGTCGCGTCCCGGGGCGCGCCGAACCTGACCTGGCGTGACTCGCACCTGCTTGGTCGCGACCTCGCCGCGGAGCTGGCCCGGTTGCGCGATCGGCACGAGGAGATCCACGTGATCGGCAGCATCAATTTCGCCCGCACTCTTGTCGCCGACGGCCTGTTCGACCAGCTGAACCTCTGGGTGTACCCGATCGTGCTCGGTGCCGGCAAGCGCCTCTTCCCAGCAGACGGGCCGCCGACATCCCTCGAGCTGCTCGGCGCCGGGACCCCGTCCCCGGCAGGCACGATCCTCCTGCGCTACGGCCCGAAGGGCTCCACCCCGGAGACGGGCGACATGACCTGACGGAACGGGAATACTCGGCGATCAATGATTGCGAGCGGCGAGAACTCGTCTCCTATTCGGCACCCTGGCGGTCCTCGATCGTCCGGAGTATCCAGGCGCCGGCGACCAGGAGCACGCCCAGTGGGAGCAGCAGGTCACTCAACGGACCACCCAGGTAGACGACGAAGTCTCTGAGGAAGGTCGAATCTCCCTGGATGGTTTGGGTCCAGGTCGAGATGTTCAGCTCAGCCACGAGGCCGATCGCCGCGAACGCGAGTCCGAGCAGGAGGGCAGCGCGTGACGTGAGCCGCAGCGGCCACGTCGGGGTGTCTTCCGTGGCCTCATCTGGTTTGACGATGGAGATCACCGATTCGTCGGCCAAGGCGCGAACGACAACGGATGTGACCATCAACGCCATCCCCAACGGCAGGACGAGCCCCGGAAGCAGCACTCCGACGAACTGCATCAAACCGGTCGACAGAAAGTCCGGGCTGAAGGGGCCGAATAGCGACGTGTACAGCAACCGGACCGTAACGAGACCGAGGACGGTCATGACCAGGCCGATCCAGAATCCTCGGGCGGGCGTCAGTGTGCGTGCCATCGTCGATCCCCTTACAGACCGCGCTGGCCCTTTTCGACGTCGGATTGGAACTTCGTGAACGCCCGCGCGAGTTCTGGATTCGACCCGTTCAGCTCGCGAGCCGCGGCCCTCGCCCGCGGTCGGGCAGAGAGCAGATAGAACGCGGCGAGGATCACGACCGCCAGGCCCAGTCCCCCACCCGCTATGAGCACGATCATCAAGCCACCTGCAGTCATGAAGAATCCTTCCCCGATTCCGAAACCACTGTCTGCCAAGCATCACACGAACAGCCGGTCAATGTCGCTTTATGTTGCCGGAGTGACGACTGTGTTCTGGCTCACGAGGGAAGCAAGTTCGGCGCGGTTCACTGCCCCCATCTTGCGAAGCACGTTCGCGACATGGAACTTGACGGTATTTTCGCTGATCGAGAGCGCATCCGCGATCGCCCGGTTGCGCGCGCCGGTGGCGACGAGGTCGAGGACGGCCCGTTCCCGGGCCGTGAGTCCCCAGCCGGCGATCGGCGCGATCGCTGACGAGGGCGGGTCAAGGGGAAGGGAGACGGAAATGTCCGAACCCCAGCCGGGTGTCGCATCCACGTGGAAGTCGCCGTCGAGGGCCGTCACCCGGGCGACCAGGTGACGCACGCTCGGCGTCTCAACGGATAGGTCGCCGGGGCCGTCGTCGCGAATGTTGATCAGCAGGTTGTGGCCATCGCAGTCCCACTGCACCCGCACCCGGGCGACCCCGGGCTGATCGACCAGGGCGAGCACTGCACCGCGCACGATCGCGCGTCCGGCGTGGGCGACTTCGCCCGGCAACGCGCGGCCGTTCACGGGCGGTTCGATGAACTGCACGTCGAGGTCCCCGAACCGCGCCAGGGGCCTCAGGTCGTTTCGGAGCCGCTCGAATGCCGTGGCGACGGGTTCTTCGGACAGGATGCGGTCGCGGTCACTGACCGCCCTCAGCTGCACCATGGCGGCCACGGTCAGGTCGATCGCCGTCTGCCGCGCGGCCGCGTCACCGGTCTGTCGTGAACGCAGAACCGCGAGAAGCAGTTCCAGCGTCGTGGAGTGGGCGTCGGTCAGCTCCGCAATGAGCGTGGCCCGGTCTCGCGAGGCCATCCGCGAATCGCGCAGGTAGTCCGGCGTGGCCACGACGACCTGGCTGCGGATGCCTGACGCGACCAGTTCCCAGAGTGCGGCGACGAGGTCCCGCGTTTCGCGAACTCCCGTCGGCGCCGCCGCTGTCAACTCGGGATCGGTCAGGACCAGAAGGGCTCCGGTCGAGGCGATCCAGGCCGACATCGCCCGCTCCGACCGGGCCAGCAGCGCCGGTTCGTTCCAGATCGATCCGCCGCGCAGGGCGACTGCATCGCGGAGAATGTCGAGTTCCGCGATCGTGACGTGGTCGATGACCTCTGCCTGGCCGGCCTTCTTCTGGGGGCGCCCCGTGCAATCCTCGGTGAAAATCACCAGGGCGCCGTGCGAGATACGCGACTGCAGCAGGTCGGAGAATGCTCCCGCAATGCCGAGCAGTGGGTGTGCGAGCACCTTGCGGAGTTCGAGGAGCAACTCGACCGAGGGGGAAATACTCACTTCTGACATACCCACACCCTACTCAGGGTGCGAGGACCTACCCGAACGGGTAGTCACATCCGCTCGTTCGGATGGCCTCGTCGTCGGCGGGCGGCGCGCAGGCTGGGGCAATGGCTTATTCCACGACATCCGCTCGCACGGCAGACTCCCTCAGAAGCATTGCGGGCGAAGTCCAGGGCGTCGTGGAGCGACTGGTGCGCGATTCGAGGGACGATCTGGACCGCGCGGCCGACCGGGTTCGCGCCGCAGATCGCGTCTTCGTCCTCGGGGCGGGCCGGTCCGGACTCGCGCTACAGATGACGGCGATGCGCCTGATGCACCTGGGCCTGGACGTCAAGGTGGTGGGCGACGCGACTACCCCGGCGATCACCGGCGAGGACGTCCTCCTGGTCGCAAGCGGGTCGGGCACAACGGCCGGCATCGTCCGCGCCGCGTCCACGGCGGCAGGTGTCGGAGCGGGCGTCGTCGCCATCACAACGGACCGGACTTCTCCTCTCGGGGAACTCGCCGACGTGGTCATCGTGGTTCCGGCCGCGACGAAGCAGGACCACGCCGGGATGATCTCGGCGCAGTACTCCGGCGGGCTCTTCGAGCAATCGCTTGTCCTCGTCGGCGATGCCCTCTTCGACGCACTCTGGAAGAACTCGGGCGCCACTGCGGAAGAGCTGTGGCCCCGGCACGCAAACCTCGAATAGGCCCCCTCATGCTTCCCTGCCCGCGACCGCGGCCAACAGGGTGAATCAAGCACAACCGAAGTAAGGAATCAGCAATGAAACTGCAGGTCGCCATGGACGTCATCACGCTGGACGCCGCCCTCACTCTTGCCGCACAGGTCGCACCGCACGTCGACATCATCGAACTCGGCACTCCGCTCATCAAGAGCGAAGGATTGCGTGCCGTCACCGCGATCAAGAAGGCACACCCGGACAAGCTCGTCTTCGCCGACCTCAAGACGATGGATGCCGGCGAGCTCGAGGCCGACATCGCGTTCACTGCCGGAGCCGACTTCGTGACCGTTCTGGGAACGGCCGGGGACAGCACGATCATCGGAGCCGTCAAGGCCGCCACAGCGCACGGCAAGGGAATCGTCGTCGACCTGATCGGCGTCGCCGACAAGGTGACCCGGGCCCGTGAGGTCACCGCGATGGGTGCCGTGTTCGTCGAGATGCACGCGGGACTGGACGAGCAGGCCGAGCCTGGCTTCACGTTCCAGACCCTCCTCGACGACGGCGAGGCCTCGAAGGTTCCCTTCTCCGTCGCCGGTGGCGTCAACCTCACGTCGATCAAGGGTGTGCAGCGAGCGGGTGCGACCGTTGCGGTCGCCGGCGGTGCCATCTACGGCGCGGCCGACCCTGCTGCAGCAGCAGCGGAACTGCGCGCCGCCATTATCTAGGACGCGCCAGCTGAATCCCGCGCGGGCCACCGAGGGTTCATGCAGCCTGCGGTGGCAGCATGGGGCGAAAGACGCGGTCACCCCCGTATCCATGACAGAAGGAAGCCCGATGACGATCATCAAGATCAATGCGATTACCGTGCCGGCCGACAACGGCGATGAGCTGGCTCGTCGGTTCGCCGCCCGCGCCGGGGCCGTCGACGACGCTCCCGGTTTCGAGGGCTTCGAACTGCTGCAGCCGACCGACGATCGCAGCACCTGGCTGGTCATCACGCGCTGGGCCGATGAGGCGTCCTTCCAGGCGTGGTCCACGTCTCCCGCATTCGCGCACGGCCACCGCAGTGAGGCTCCGCAGGACGGCAAGCCCGCTGCGCGCCCGGTCGGCGTCAGCAGCGAGCTGTGGTCCTACGCCATTGCCGGTGGTTCAGCCAGCTAGGAGCATCTTTCGACGGCGAGCCTCGTTGCTCGTATCCGTTATTCCTGCGGCCAGGATGCGCGCAGCGCGAGGATCGCCTCGTCGAGTTGGACGCCGTTGGCGGCTGCCACGCGCGTCAACTCCCTCGCGGCCTTCATGACGGACGCGGGCGGGCTGGAAACGGAGCCGCTGACCCGCGTGCCCGCGCCCGCGCGCGAGACCACGAGACCGTCCTCTTCGAGGAGCTTGTAGGCCTTGGCGACCGTTCCCGATGCGACACCGAGGTCCCGGGCGAGCTGCCGAACGGAAGGCAGCCGCTCCCCGCCTGCGAGGGTGCCTGCAAGAATGCGGCTGCGCAATTGCCGGTGAATCTGCTCTGAGGGCAGCCCGGGACCCTCAACGCTCAGGAACGACACTGCTCGGACCGCTCGACGTCTGCACCCGTATTCGCGGGAACGGGGCGGGGCGTTGCGACGCTCGAGGAGACTCGGATGCGCCGTGTGAATACGGGGAGCATGATCAGGGCGAGGCCGAGCCCCTCGACGACGAAGCCGGCCGCCCAGAGCGGCATCGCGATCGCCTCGAGGGGCGACCCGACTTTCACATCGCCGACACCGGGGAAGGTCGTCCCGATATACATCCGCCCCGCGGAACCGATCGATATCCACGCGAGCCCGAGGGTGACGAGTAGTGCGCCGGAACTCAGGCTCAGCACAGTCCGGGTCTGCAGCCGTCGAAGCTGGATATCCACGGTGCGTGCGGCCCGCATCGCCACCGTCGGGCGGGCAATCGACCACAGGGCCAGGAGGGTGAGAACCATCAGCACTCCGAGTGCGCAGAGCAGCGGCACCCCATAGAACCAGCCCAGGAAATCGCCTCGGGCGCTCGCCGACCCGAGGTCGATGATCAGGATGGAGTAACGGCCCTCTTCATCGGGACTGGAGACCAGCCCGGCGAGGACCACCGTCAGAACGAGGGCAACCGCGGACAGCAGCCAGGCTACGAACCACCAGGGTGAGCCGAAGGATCCGAGATTGCGTGGTTGAAGGTCCATCTCGGCGGCAAGCACCCGGCCCGTTCCCCTGGAGCGCGAGGGAAGCAGGACGAGCACGAGGATCGCGGCTGCGGCGATGGACATGGGGAGAATCCGAGGTAGCCAATTCGCTGAATAGTCGGGTGCGCCCCCGAACCATCCGCTGAACCAGCTGACCCACAGAAGATCGACGATGAGGAGCCCGGAGACGGTCCCCGCAGAAAGCCTGGCCCGGCGGACGTGCGTCACTGCCGCAGACTCCCACCCTGATTGCTCAGCTGACTCCAGCGCGTGGGAACTCTGGTCGCGGACATCCGCCCGGACGCCGTGCAGCAGGATGCCGAGCGGCACGATGGTCGCTGTCGCCAACTGAAGGAAGCCGTAGAAGAACCACATGCGAAAAACCATCTGACGCCCGCCCCTGTCGTCGCCCACCAGACAAACTTGTATCAAAACTGACGATACATTCAAGGACCTGGCCGGTCAAGAGCTCGACCACGACCGAACGAGACCGGCCGCAACCCTTCGGGTGCAGAATTGCGGCATGGGAAATCCCGTCGTGCACTTCGAACTCATCGGCCCCGATCCGGCACGGCTGCGCGAATTCTATTCGGCGCTGTTCGGGTGGGACGCACCCGCGGGCGCCCCGGTCGCACCCGCGATTTCCGCATCCGCCGACTATTCCTTCATCACCCCGGAACCCGGCTGGGGACCGGCGGCCGGCGGAATCGGCGGGGGCGCGGGATTCGCCCCGCACTCGATCTTCTACGTCGGCGTCGAGAACGTGAGCGATGCGCTCCGGACCGCCCAGGAGCTGGGTGGGACCGTCGTTCTTGGACCGCAGCGCAACGAGGCCGGCGGAATCACCGTCGGACATTTCCGGGACCCCGCCGGAAACCTGGTCGGCGTCGCCGGCCCGGTTTGAGACCTCGCGATCAGACGAGGGCCTCCGTCAGGAACCGCGACACGTCGGCGAGTTCTTCGGCAGAGATCGAGTGCGGAAGCCCGGCGTAGACCTTTTCGGTGAGGGCAGTGTGCCCGGGCAGCCAGGCGCTGGTCCGCGCGGTCGTCTCCGCGGAGATGACCCGGTCAGCGTCGCCGTGACCGAAGAACACCGGCGTGCGGGTGGCCGCAAGCGCCTCGTCGCCCGGGAGGGTCGCCTCGAGGGTGAATCCGGAGAGCACGACGCCGGCGGGGAACCGGCCAGGTGCCTGGCGGAGCAGCTGGGTGACCATGAGGCCGCCCTGTGAGAAGCCGAGGGGAACGACGGGTGTGCCCGGGTGCACATTGGCGTCCAGCCACGCGAGTACGGTATCCGCCGCCTCGATGACGGGCTCCGGACTCGGCCGCCCCGGCACCGTGATCGGGAACCAGGCGAAGCCGCCGGTCGGCAGGCCGACCGGCGCGCGCAGCGACACCCAGTCGAAGCCCTCGGGCAGGTAGGCGGCGAGGCTCGGCAGGTCGCCTTCGTGCGAACCGTACCCGTGCAGCAGGAGCAGGAGCGGGCGGGCCGACGGGACCGCGAGGTCGATGCCGTCGCGGCGGGCTTCGACAGTGATGAGGGCACTCATACGGAGGCCTCGCCCACGGTCAGGGTGACGCGGGTCTTCCAGGGGTCGTCGACGCGGATGCTGGTGCCGTCGTCTTCGAGCGGAATCGCACGGTGACGAAGGCGTTCCGCCACAGCATCGAGATCGGCGCGGCCAGGCACGGTGATCGCCACGTCGGCGAGGCCGAGAGTCGCGGCACGCGGACCCACGCCGCGGCTGTTCCAGACGTTCATCGCCATGTGGTGGTGGTAGCCGCCGGCGCTCACGAACAGCGCGCCGGGGAAGTCGAGGGTCGTCTCGAAGCCGAGGGCGTCCACGTAGAAGCGCCGGGCCATCTCGAGGTCGCCGACCTGGAGGTGAACATGGCCGACCTTGGCCGGACCGACTTCAGCCTCTCCCCCGTCGGCGGGCAGGTTCTTGTGCAGGAAGGCGCTCGGATCGAGTGCAAGCGTGTCCATCTGCACCTGGCCGTTCTTGTAGACCCACTCCGAGCGGTCCCTGTCGACGTAGAGCTCGATCCCATTGCCCTCAGGGTCGGTGAAGTAGAAGGCGTTGCTCACGATGTGGTCGGCGCTGCCGACGTAGCTCGACCGCTGGTCACGTGCGGCCTGAAGCACGGTCGCGGCGAGGCCGGCGCTCGTGTCGAACAGGATCGCGGTGTGGAAGAGTCCGGCCTGGCGGCGGGCGGGAACCGGCAGTCCTGGCGTGTGCTCGAGCACCACGAGCGGAGTGGTGCCGCGGCCGAGCACGACCGACGTGCCCTGCGCGCTGATCGGGTCGAGCGCGAGCGCCTCCCGGTAGTAGGAGGACATCAATGCCAGGTCGCCGACGCGCAGCGTTACGGCATCCATGCCCGTCGTCGCAGCGAGGAGGTCGCCTGCCTCGGCCCGGGATCCGGTCAGGTCAGTGGTGAGTGTCATGTTCGTCTCCTGCAGTCGCGTCGGTCTCACACGTCGCGCTCAACCCGCTTAGTTGAACCGACAACCGATACCCTAGCAGATTAGTTGAAGCGTCAAGTAAACTTTCTTGATCACTCAGAGAATTGCCGGGCTGACGCTCAGAAGCACAATTACATATGAAATTAAAGATGCGATACCCAAAGTTAGGTGAGTAAGTCTCGTATTCGTGTTCGATTCGGGGTAGAATCGGGGTATGGCAGGAGCTACGGATCCCCAGTCACACCCCCCACAATCAGACGATCTGGCCGCGGGGAATCAGCCCACACCGATGGGCCTCGCCTCCACCGAATCGTCGGCTGAATCGTCGGCTGAATCGCCGGTCAACTCCTCGGATGGGCAAGTCGAGTCGGTGCATCCCGTTGCGGTTGCCGAAGGCTTCGAGGGCGCTGAGGGGCTGGCCGGGTCGGTTCCGTCGGTGCATGCGGATGCTGTCGCACGGCTCGCCGCCGCCCGGGCAGTCTTGGCAGACGCTTTGGCGGCAATCCCGATCGGGTTGCTCAGCGATGCGGAAGCCGTCACGGCGCTGAAAGAAGTCGAGGCGATCGGGCGGACGGTGGATGCGGCCCGAGTCAACACCGCCACCGACGTCGACCGGCGGGCACGGGTATTCGGCCGCGAAGGGCTGGCCTGGAAGATGGGTTGCCGGGGGCCGTGGGACGTACTGACGCGGGTGACGCGGGTGTCTGCCCGGGAGGTCAAGCGGCGAACGAAGCTCGGGGATGCGGTGTTGCCCCGGCGGGCGGGCCTGGCGGTGTTGCCGCCGTTGTTCCCGGCCGTGGGTGCCGCCCTGACCGCGGGGGACATCGGTGTGGAGGTGGCCGAGCTGATCACCACGGGGCTCGGGTCGGTCAGTCACCGGGCGGTCCCGGCGGAGGTCGAGGTCGCCGAGCGTGCCCTGGTCGCCACGGCGGCCGGGTGGATCACCCCGGAAACGGAGATCCTCGCCGGCGCCGGAGTTCCGGCGGCCGCGGACCTGATCCGCGGCATGGTGCTGCAATGGCAGGCCATCCTGGACCCGGACGGGATGCTCCCGCAGGAGGATCTGTTCGAGGCGAAATCGAACATCGGCTTCGGCCAGTTGAAGAACGGGCTGTACCCGGTGAAGGGTGGGGTCACACCGGAGCTCTACGGGATGATGAACACCCTCTTCGACGCGTTCCTCAGCTTCCACGCCCGGCCCGCGTTCCCCACCGAGGAGGAGCAGGCGCGGATGGATTCCGGGCAGATGATCCCCGGAGCCGAGACCGCGGGCACCGATACCGGTACCGACGTAGGCACGGGCCCGGAGCTCGACGTGATCGAGGCCGAGCTGCGGGAGCGACGCGCGGATACCCGCACGGGCGGGGAAAAACGCGCCGACATCCTCCGGGCCTTGTTCGAGCACGCCGCCCGGGACGAAGACACCCCGTCGATGGGCGGGTCGGCCCCCACGGTGATGGTGCACGTGAACGCCGCCGACCTCGCCTCCGGGGTCGGCGTCGGGTGGATCGACGGGGTCGAGGCGCCGGTGTCTTTGAAGACGGTGCATCAGCGGATCTGCGACGGCGGCTTCCAAGGGGTCCTGTTCGGGGCGAACAACCAGGTGCTCAAGCTGGTTCCGGAGCGGCGGTACTTCAACCGGGCGCAGCGCCGGGCGATCACCGCCCGCGACGGCGGCTGCATCATCCCCGGCTGCACAGCACCCGCACACTGGGCCGAAGTGCACCACGTGAAGCCATGGGCGAAGGACGGACCCACCACGGTCGACAACGGTGTCTTACTGTGTTGGTTCCATCACCACACGATCGACACCTCCGGGTGGGAGATCCGCATGGTGAACGGCTCACCACAAGTGCGGGCACCCGGGCTGATCGACCCGCAACGGCTCTGGCGGCCACCAAACCGGCACCGCGCCCACCAGGTCCTCACCGGACCACCCAACCGCGACTGACCAGACCGAGCGCCGCAGGGCCCTGAGAAGGGGCCCTGCGTTATCTCCGTCGCGCTAGCTGCTCACGCGGCGTTGAGAGCATTCACGAGGGCCGGGATCGCTGGAGTCAACCGGTCCAGATCCGACTCTGTGGTGGCATTGGTGGAGAGCTGCAGCCAGTTGACTCCGTCGAACACGTCGAAGGTATAGCCGCCACCCTCATTTGGAATCCGGGTCGCACGCTCGACCCCGGAGATTGACACGACCTTGGCCCCGGTCTTCAGCGCGACATCCCCCTGAGCCCAGGACCCACCCGGAAGCAGGATGATGCTGAAGGATCCAATCTGGCCGGTCGGAGTCGGCGACTGAGACCAGCTGCACGCGAAAACGCCGGCGCTCTCAAGGGCCGAGTAACGCCCCTGGGCGGCTTCGCCGCCGGCAGTGTCTCCCGAAAGAACCGTGAGTCCGGGACTGGAAATGGCGTCCGTGACGTGTGCGGCATCCGACAGTGTGGCGCAATCCTCTCGCTGCCAGGCGCCACTCGGAGTCACAACGGTCACCGGCGTGCCCGCGGCCTGTGCACGACCCGAGAACGTGGCGAGAAGTGTCGCAACTGCGGTACGAGTATCGTCGTTGATCGTCCCGACCGCAGTGTGGACGACTGCGCTCAGCCAGTAGCCCCCAACGGTGGCACTGACGCGACAGGATCCGGATTGAGCAGGGTCGGGTACGTCTGCTCCGTAGCAGGAGACCTCATCCGCGTGAACGTTCTTCACTGACGCAGCGGCCAGAACGACGGCAGCGACGTAGGCGCCCGTGAGACTCTCATTCTCGGACCACAGGCAATCGATACCGCCCCGCGCGGGCACGGCGGCGAAGGCGGGATCCCCCGCGAGCAAGACGTTCCTGGCCGTCTCCGAACTCGCAACAGCCGCGCCGACGGCCGCGCCGACTTCGTCAACGGTGAAAACTGCGGCGCAGGTGCCGCCGAAGACACCGGCAGGCCGGGTCTGCCCGGCGGGCACTGTCGCGGAAGCGGTCGGCGTCGGAGTCGTGGTTGCGACTTCGGTGACCGGACCGGCGCCTGGCGCGCTTGACCCAGGGCCCGCACAGCCGGAAAGCAGAACCAGCCCTGTCAAAGCCATGGCACACGCAGCGGCACTTATTCGAGCACGCATATCAATCCCCCGATGATTGTGGCACCGTTGTGCCCCCGCTTCTCCGCGGTCCTATTCAGAACCCTAGTGGATGCAGGTCGCTACCGGACAGGCCGGTCAGAGGGCAAGAAAAAGGCGCTGTCCCACGGTGATCAGATGATCTCCGACGGCGGGCAGGAAGGAAGGAATCAGCACAGGCTAGCGGCCCGCGAAGAGCCGGGACAGGAAGCCACCGGACGCCTGTTCGTTCTCGTGCCCGGGGCAGCGCTGCGACTTCGGCACGCCGCGCATGACCTGGTCGACGTGCTGGCCGCAGCCGGCCCAGGTGGTCTTCCCGCAGGTCTTGCAGGTCTTGGCGTGGCACATCGGCAGCTCCTTCGTGAGTGAAAGCACTCACTATACCCCCATGGGTATCCAGAGTGCACGGTCCGCGATATCCCGCGGGTGTAGTGTCAGAATCAGTCCCCCAATTACCCATGGGGGTATATGCCGGGTCGGCCGAATCTCTGTCCCGGCCGACGAAAGGCACCCCCATGAAGATCGTTGTCATAGGCGGGGTAGCAGCCGGCGCATCCGTCGCCGCCCGCGCCCGCCGCTTGGACGAGTTCGCAGAAATCGTCGTGCTCGAACGCGGTCATCACGTCTCCTTCGCGAATTGTGGACTTCCGTACCACGTCGGCGAAGTGATAGCGGATCGTAGCCGCCTGCTCCTGCAGACACCGGAGAGCCTCCGCGAGTCCCTCGACATCGATGTACGGGTCGGTCATGAGGTGTTGGGGATCGACCGTGCCGCGAAAACGGTGACCGTCCGCGAGGTCGACGGCGGACGCAGCTACGAGGAACCTTATGACGAACTGGCGCTCTGCACCGGCGCCGAACCACTCCGTCCGCCCCTGCCGGGGATCGACCTCGCCGGCGTTCACGTATTGCGCCGGATCGGCGACATGGACGCCATCAAAGCCCAACTGGACGCCGCGATCGCCCTCGCCGCGACGGGCGCCCGGGGGCCCGTGCGCACCGTCGTGATCGGCGCGGGCTACATCGGCCTCGAGATGGCCGAGAACCTCAAGCACCGCGGCGCCCTCGTCGACGTCGTCGAGATGAGCGACCAGATCCTGCCGCCCCTCGACCATGAGATGTCCGTCCCCGTCGAACACCACCTCCGCAGTCGCGGCATCACCCTGCACCTGTCGACTGCGGCCGCAGCGTTCGCGGCCCGCCCCGACGGAGGACTCAACGTCGAACTCACTGACTCGACCGTCCTCGCGGCCGACCTGGTGATCCTCTCCGCCGGGGTGCGCCCGAACACCACGCTCGCGAAGGCAGCCGGGCTCGAGCTCGGCGCCCGCGGCGGCATCACGGTGGACACGCACATGCGCACCTCCGACCCGCACATCTGGGCGGCAGGCGACTCCGTCGAAACGCCGCACACCGTGCTCCCGGGACGATGGCTGGCCCCGCTCGCCGGACCGGCGAACCGCGAAGCCCGGGTCGCCGCCGAGAACATCTGCGGCCGCAACACCGAATACCGTTCGACTCAGGGCACCTCCATCGTGAAGATCTTCGACATGGTCGCCGGAGGCACGGGCGCGACCGAACGGCAGCTCCTCGCCGCCGAGGTCCCGTATCGGGCCGTGCATGTGCACCCCTCCGGCCACGCCGGCTACTACCCCGGCACCGCAATGATGCAGCTCAAGGTCCTCTTCGCCCCCGACACCGGGCGCATCCTCGGCGCGCAGGCCGCCGGCTTCGACGGCGTCGACAAGCGCCTCGACGTGCTCGCGACCGCCCTCCGCGGCGGCCAGACCGTCTACGACCTCGAGGAGCTCGAGCTCGCGTACGCTCCCCCGTTCGGTTCCGCGAAGGACCCGGTGAACATGGCCGGCTTCGTCGCGAGCAACGTGCTCCGCGGCGATCTCACCCTCTGGTACGCCCAGGATTACCCGGAAGCGACCGCCGGGGCGCGGCTCATCGACGTGCGCACCCCCGAGGAATTCTCGATCTGGCACCTGCCGGGCGCCGAGAACGTGCCTCTCGGCAGCATCCGCCTCGAATGCGAACTCTGGGACCGCACCGGGCCACTGCGCCTGTACTGCGCGGTCGGGTTCCGCAGCTACCTCGCCTACCGCGCGCTCGTGCAACGCGGCTTCACGGATGTCGCCACTCTCTCGGGCGGGTCAGACACCTTCCGGTCGTGGCACGAGGTCGAGCCCGAAAGCGACGAACCCCCGCTGCCTATGACTGCCTACGCCGAAGCCGCCGAGTTCACGGCCGCCGCTACGAAGGCCACCGCCCAGGCCGCGCTACTCGCCAACGGCACCGGCGTGCAGGTCGACCTGGACTGCTCCGGACTGGCCTGCCCCGGCCCGATCATGAAGTTGTCCGAGAAGATGAAGACGCTGGATGCCGGCGACGAGGTCGTCGTGCACGTGTCAGACCCCGGGTTCGCCAGTGACGCTCCGGTCTGGGCCAGGCGGAACGGACACGAGCTCGTCGCCATTTCGCCGGAGGGCCCTGGCTACGTCGCGACCATGAGGAAGGGCGGGGCCGTGCTCGCGACCCGGCCGTCGGCATCCGTCGGCATCGTGAGCCCGCCGGCACCCAACAAGACCTCGTTCGTGGTGTTCTCCGGCGACCTCGACAAGGTGCTCGCCGCCTTCATCATCGCCAACGGGGCAATCGCGATGGGCGAAGAGGTATCGATGTTCTTCACGTTCTGGGGGCTCAACTCCCTCCGCCGCACGGACCCACCCAAGCGGGAACGCAAGCTGATGGACAAGATGTTCGCCACCATGATGCCCTCGAGCGCAGGCAGCATGCCGCTTTCGCAGATGAATATGCTCGGCGCCGGCGCGGCACTGATCAAGAAGGTCATGCGGGACAACTCGGTCTCGTCGCTGCCCGATCTCATCACGTCCGCGCAGGCCGGCGGGGCGCGCCTGATCGCGTGCACCATGACGATGGACCTTCTCGGGATCGCTCCGACCGACCTGATGGACGACGTCGAACTCGGCGGCGTCGCGACCTTCCTCGGGGAGGCGGCCGAGTCCACCACCACCCTGTTCATCTGACGGATCACGACTGATCCAGGCCATGACGCAGGTCCGCCCGATCAGCCGAACTGGCTGACCGGGCGGACCTGCGTGCGCTTTCGTTACAGGATGAAGAGCATCTCCTGGTACGTCGGGAGCGGCCACAGGTCGTCCGCGACGATCTCTTCGAGGGCGTCTGCGGCGGCACGCACCGCGGACATCGCCGGAAGCAGCGCGTCACGGGCGTGCTCGGCCTCGCCGAGTGCGGTCTCTTCCGATTCGCCGGCCAGCGCATTGCGCAGCACAGCGAGCGAGGAGCGGAGGGCAGCGATCGGGGCGGACACCTCGCTCAGTGCGGCGTGATCCGGTTCAACCCCGACGGCCGTGAGGGCGCCGATGTTGATCGCGAGCTCGGTCTGATGACGCACGGCGGCGGGGAGGATGACCGTCGCCCCCATTTCGAGCGTGAGGCGCGCCTCGACGCCGATCGTGAGCGCGTACTGTTCGAGGCCGATTTCGTAGCGGCTGTGCATCTCGCGGTGGTTGAAGACCTTGTACTTCTCGAACAGGTCGAGCGCGGACTCGGTGATGAGTTCGGGCAAAGCGTCGAGGGTCGTGCGCAGGTTGGCAAGCCCGCGCTTCTCCGCCTCGATCGGCCAGGCGTCCGAGTAGCCGTCGCCGTTGAACACGACGGCACCGTGGTCGGTGATGATCTGGGTGAGCAGGCTTTGCACGGCCATGTCGAAGTCGACACCACCGGCGACGGCGGCCTCGAGCTCGGTCGCCGCGTAGTCGAGGGACTCGGCCATGATCGTGTTGATCGTGACCATGGGCCCTGCGACGGTCTGCATCGAGCCGGGGGCACGGAACTCAAACCGGTTTCCGGTGAACGCGAACGGGCTCGTGCGGTTGCGGTCGCCCGGGTCGGTCGGCAGCACGGGGAGCGTGTCGACGCCGATCACCATGGAGCCCTTGTCCTTGGACGAGGTTGCCGGGCCCTGGGCGATCTGCTCGAAGACATCGGCGAGCTGGTCGCCGAGGAAGATCGAGATGATCGCCGGCGGTGCCTCGTTGGCGCCGAGGCGGTGGTCGTTGGTTGCCGAGGCGACCGAGACACGGAGCAGTCCGGCGTACTTGTGCACCGCGCGGATGACGGCGGCGCAGAAGACCAGGAACTGGGCGTTGTCGTGCGGGTTGTCCCCCGGGACGAGCAGGCTGCCGAGCTCATTGTTGCCGAGCGAGAAGTTGACGTGCTTGCCCGAGCCGTTGACACCCTGGAAAGGCTTCTCGTGGAACAGGCAGGCCATGCCGTGCTTCTTGGCGACGGACTTGAAGGTCGTCATGAGCAGCTGCTGGTGATCGGCGGCGATGTTGCCACGCTCGAACATCGGCGCGATCTCGAACTGGCCGGGGGCGACCTCGTTGTGTCGGGTCTTCGCCGGGATCCCGAGCTTGAAGAGCTCCCTCTCGGTGTCCATCATGAAGCCGAGCACCCGCTCGGGGATGGCGCCGAAGTAGTGGTCGTCGAACTCCTGGCCCTTGGGCGGCTTGGCGCCGAACAGGGTGCGGCCGGAGTTGAGCAGGTCGGGGCGGGCGAGGAAGAAGTGCCGATCGACGAGGAAGTACTCCTGTTCGGGGCCGCAGAACGAGACGATGCGGGCCGGGTCGGTGTGTCCGAAGAGGCGCAGGATGCGTTCGGCGTGTTCGCCCATCGCCTGCTGCGAGCGCAGCAGCGGAGTCTTGTGGTCGAGTGCTTCCCCGGTCATCGAGACGAAGACCGTCGGGATGCAGAGGGTGTTGCCGTTCGGGTTCTCGAGCACGTACGCCGGGCTCGTCACGTCCCAGCCGGTGTACCCGCGGGCCTCGAAGGTGTTGCGCAGGCCGCCGTTGGGGAAGCTCGACGCATCGGGCTCGCCCTGCACGAGGGTCTTGCCCGCGAATTCGGCGAGGGCCGTCCCGTCGCCGACGGGCTCGAAGAAGCTGTCGTGCTTCTCCGCGGTCAGCCCGGTGAGCGGGTAGAAGACGTGGGCGTAGTGGGTCGCACCCTTTTCGAGCGCCCAGTCCTTCATTGCGGATGCGACGGCATCCGCCACGAGGGGATCGAGCCTGGCACCGTGCTCGATCGTGGCCATCACGGATTTGTAGACGGATTTCGGCAGCCGCTTCTGCATGACGACCTTGCTGAAGACGTTTTCGCCGAAGATCTCTCCCGGCGTCTCGGCCGCTGTGTAGCTCGGGGCCGGAGGAACATAAGCCCTTACGTCCCTGATCGCTTGACGGCGGGCGCTGTTTCCACTCATGAATACCCCTTTGCTACGGCGTGCTGCTCCGCGACTAGGTGCGGATTCGGATGCGCCTAAATCTAGGGAGGTCGCGTGGCGAGGATGTTTCCGGTGAATGACGGTTTCAGTCACTGAACCCCGCGCCGGCCTCTCTTTCAGATTAAGCCCGTCCGAAACACCGCATTGACTCCCCGCCGGCGTGAGGACGACTGTGGCGTTCGTAAAGGCCGGGCTCAGGCGACTGCGTTAAGATTCTCGGGTGTCCCCTGCAGCCTCCCTCCTCCGCATCGCTCTCGTCTCCCTACACACGTCGCCGGGTGACGAGCCAGGTTCCGGGGACGCCGGCGGCATGAACGTCGTGGTTCGCCAGCAGGCAGAGGCCATGGCCGCGGCCGGCCACACCGTCGATATCCTGACCCGCCGGTCCTCGCCCACGCTGCCGGACGCCGTCGTCCTCGCACCGCGCCTCACCCTCCGCTTCCTCCAGGCCGGGCCGGTGGCACCCATCAGCAAGGGGGCGCACGAGGCAGTCATCGACGAATTCCGGGTCCGCCTGGCCGCCCTCGGCGACTACGACGTCATCCACTCGCACCATTGGTTCTCCGGCATGGCCGCGCTCCCCCTCGCCCAGGGCCGCGGCATCCCGCACGTGCAGAGCTTCCACAGCATCGCCGCGGATCCCTCCACGCCGCTCTCAGCCGGCGAACGGCCGGAGTCGCCCGGGCGGATGCGCGGCGAAGCCTGGCTCGCCCGCGAATCCGACGCCCTCGTCGCGATCAGCAACGCCGAGGCCGACACGATCGTGACCCGGCTCGGCGGCTCGCCCGAGCGCATCTTCGTGGTCTTGCCCGGCGTCGACGCCGACCTCTTCCACCCCGCGCCCGGCATCCGCGCCACAGGCCCCGGCTACGCGATCGTCGCCGCCCGCCTGCAGCCGCTCAAGGGACTCGACCTCGCGGTCGAGGCGATCGCGGCGGTCCCCACAGTACTCCGGCCGGAACTCATCATCGCGGGCGATGCCTCCGGCGACTTCGACGGCTATATCGATGGGCTCCGCGAGCTCGCCGACCGGAACGGGGTCGCCGACAACGTACGATTCCTCGGCCCGCAGACCCGCACCGCTCTCGCAGCGCTGTTCCGCGACGCGAAGGTCGTGCTGATCCCCTCCCACTCCGAGACGTTCGGCCTGGTCGCCCTCGAGGCGGCGGCGAGCGGCGTCCCCGTCGTCGCCTCGGCGTCCGGCGGTCTCCGCGAGGCCGTGCTTGACGGTGACACCGGCATCGTGCTCGCCTCCCGCGACCCGCAGGCCTGGGGCGCGGCCATCACGACCCTGCTCGGGGACGCAGACCTCGCCCGCCGACTGTCCGTCGACGCCCGCGCCCGCGCCGAACGCCTCGACTGGCCGCGCAGCGCGCGGGCTCTGCTCGACGTGTACCGGGGCCTGCTCGAGCCGTGCTCCGCGGATGAAGCCGACGGAGCCGACGCCTACGACGACCGACACCGGCTGCGGATCGCGTGAGCATCCTCGACGGCCTCGACGGCCTCCCGGCCGTCCTGCTCGTGCACGCGCATCCGGACGACGAATCCCTGACCACCGGCGCCCTCGCGGCCGAACTCGTCGCGCGCGGCACCCGACTTTCGCTCCTGACCGCGTCCCGCGGTGAGCGCGGCGAGGTCGTCGCCGGGCCGCTGTCCGGGCTCGAAGGCACTGAAGCGCTCGCACGCGTCCGCGAGGACGAGCTGGACCGGGCTGCCGGGGTCCTCGGGATCGCCGACCGGTTCTGGCTCGGGCAGGCTCCCGCGCGCGCCGACGGCCGGCCGCCGCGCCGCTACCGTGACTCGGGCATGAGCTGGATCAGGGAGGGCCTCGCCGGCCCGGCCGCCGACGTAGACACCGATGCCCTTGCGATCGCTCCCCTCGAGGAGGTCACGGCCGACGTCGCGGCACTCATCGAACACCTGCGGCCGGCACTCGTGATCAGCTATGACCACGGCGGCGGCTACGGCCACCCCGACCACGTGCGTATGCATGACGCGACACGGGCGGCGTGCCTCGCCGGGCGGACACCCTTCGCCGAGATCGTGCTCGAACCGGCGGCGGACGCCGAATGGCTCGACCTCGCTTCCCATCACGCCGCGACAGTGGCCGCCTTGCGCTGTTACCGGAGCCAGCTCACGGTCACGGACGACGGCCTGCACCTCGTGCACTCCGGCGGCCAGCGTGAGGCGATCACGACGTCGATCGGCCTGCGCGCGCGCTGAGGTGTCGATTCGGGGCGTGCTCGCTCGTCATTGTGGTGTCAGTATCACAACGACGAAAGGGAAAACTGATGCGCTACTCACTGCTCGTGATCAGCAAGGAAGCCGAAGACGCCAACGTCAGCGACGAGATGATGGAATGGGGACGCGCGGCCTTCGACGCCTACGGGAAGTCGCTCGACGCCGCCGGGGTGCTCGTCTCGGCCGACATCCTGCAGCCCGTGTCCGCGTCGACGACCGTCACCGTGCGCGACAGCGCGCTCCGGGTGCAGGACGGCCCGTTCGCGGACACCAAGGAGCGCCTCAACGGCACCTTCGTGATCGACGTGCCCGACCTCGACGCGGCAATCGCGTGGGCCGAACAATGTCCAGCCGCCCAGTACGGGGCTGTCGAAATCCGCCCGTCGGCGATCATCTTCCGGGACGGGGCATGGCGCGGCCAGGACTGACGGTAGCGGCGGCCCCCAAGGCAGCTCTGGACGCAGCCAGGGAGCGGGCGGAAGCCGTCGCCCGGGAGTCCTACGGTCGACTGCTCGCTCTCCTCGCGGCGCCGGGCGCCGACATCCCGTCCGCGGAGGACGCCCTCGCGGATGCCTTCCTCGAGGCTCTGACCCGGTGGCCGGTTGCCGGCATTCCCGGCAACCCCGAGGGCTGGCTGCTCACCGTGGCGCGCAACCGGCTCCGGGACCGGTGGAAGTCCACCGCCGTGCGCCGGACCGTGGCTCTGTCCGGGTCGTTCGATCCGCCCGCACCGCTCCCGTTCGAAGACGCGGACCCCGATGAGCTCCCCGACAAGCGCCTCGAACTGCTCTTCGTCTGCGCGCATCCGGCGATCGATCCAGGCATCCGCACGCCCCTGATGCTGCAGACCGTGCTCGGCTTCGACGCGGCCAGGATCGCAGTGGCCTTCTCGCTGCCCGAGTCCACGATGGCGCCGCGCCTCGTGCGGGCGAAGCGGCGGATTCGGGACGCACGGATCCCCTTCACTGTGCCGGGACTTTCCGCGCTGCCCGAACGGCTCCCCCCGGTGCTCGAAGCGATCTACGGCGCCTATGCGATCGACTGGCAGGGCGTTGCCGGGCCGAGCGTGCGCGAGTCGCTTGCGGCGGAGTCGCTGTACCTGGCGACCGTGCTCGCCGCCCTGCTTCCGCGCGAACCGGAGGTACTCGGCCTCGCCGCACTGTTGTCGTTCTCGCTGTCCCGGGCACCGGCGCGCACTGCACCGGACGGATCGACGATCGCCCTCGACGACCAGGACCCGGCCAGCTGGGATGGCGAGCTGATCCGGCAGGGCGAAACGCTCCTCCGGCGTGCCCACGGCTTCGACAACATCGGACGATTCCAGGTCGAGGCGGCCATCCAGTCGGTGCACTGCGATCGCGCTCGCTCGGGCGAAACCGACCGGCCGGCGCTTCTGTCCCTCTATGGCGCGCTCGTTCGGATCGCACCCACCCTTGGCGCCCGGGTTGCCCGCGCGGCGGCGCTCGGCGCAGTCGAGGGCGCGGCCGCCGGCCTGGCCGCGCTCGACTCCGTCGCCGCGCTGCCGGGCGCCGATCGTTTCCAGCCGGCTTGGGCGACCAGGGCGCACCTGCTCGCCGAGGCCGGGCGGGTGGCGGATGCCCGGCTCGCCTACCACCGGGCGATCGCGCTGTGCACTGACCCCGGCATCCGTTCGCGACTACTGGAGCAGTGCGCGCTACTCGGCACGAACTGACGGACCGAGCTGACGGACCGAGCTGACGGACCGCCTCAGGCGGATTCCGGCTCCGGCTCCCCGACGGGCTGAAGGAATGGCTCGAGGGCCGAGAGCGTGTCCTCCATCGCCGTGCCGAGCCGGGCGACCTGCCCTGCGGTGATCGGCTCCTGCCGCGTGGCCGCCGCCTCGATCTCGGCGCATACGGCGGCGAGGGCGCTCGCGCCGACCGTGGCGCTGCTGCCGCGAAGGCGGTGAACCAGCTCCACCACCCGGTCGTGGTCCTCGGCGTCGATCTCGGCGCGGATCGCCTGCAGCCTGCTCTCACCCTGGCCGGCGAAGCTCCGAAGCAACCAGCCCTTGGTTTCCGCACCGACGTCGTCGAGAAAGCCGAGCACCTCGAAGTCGATCACGGCCCCATGGTCCAGCACGGCGTCATGATGGTGGGCAGCACCGAGCGCTGCTTCCGGGCGCTCGCCGGGAACGATTCCCGCGCGCGTCACCGTCGCGAGCGTCTCAGCGAGTTCGACCGGCCTGATCGGCTTGGTGAGGTAGAGGTCCATGCCCGCTTCGAGGCACGCCAGCCTGGCCTCGGTGGTCGCACTCGCGGTGAGCGCGATGATGACGGGCTGGCGGATGCCGTCGCCGAGTCCGCGGATCCGGCGGGCCGCCTCGAGCCCGTCCATCTCGGGCATGTGCACGTCCATCAGCACGACGTCGTAGGCGACGGCCCCGACAGCCCCGACGGCCCCGACGGCCTGAACAGTCTGCACGGCCCTCAGGGCCTCGAGCCCGTTGCTGACGGTGTCGACGCGGTGCCCTCCGCGCGCGAGCATCAACTGCGCCACCTTCTGGTTGACGAGGTTGTCCTCGGCGAGCAGGATGCGCAGTGCGGTTGGCGGGGCAACGGACGGGGCTCGATCGGGCAGCGCGGACGGGCCTGCGACGCGCGACGCGCGGTCATCGGTGCGTCGACGCTCCGGGCGACCGCTGCTGAGCCAGTCCACGCCGGCCGTCGCCCGCCGCTCCGGGCGGACTCCAAGCGGCCAGGCGATGGTGAATGCGAAGGTCGAGCCGACCCCGACGGTACTCGTCACCTCGATCCGGCCCCCCATGATCTCCACCAGCGCCTGACTGATCGCCAAACCCAGACCCGAACCGCCATACACCCGCGTCGTCGACGCATCCACCTGACTGAACGA